>JAITCM010000086.1 GCA_031283085.1 Chitinispirillales bacterium
TACACACGTTGCTTCGGCGCTTTGCGCCTCGCAACTTGTTTATCTCGCCGCAAGGCAATGACGGTCATTGCAAGCGTTGCGAAGCAATCCGGAACGATGTACCTTTTTTAGAGATGCCCTTATGTTAATAATGTTAACGTTGTACCATTATATGGCGGAGTAATTTAAATAATGATAACCAAAGAAGAGGTCTTGAAGGTCGCCGGTCTGGCGCGTTTGGAGTTTTCCGAGTCCGAGGTCTCCGGATTCACCGCGGAGCTGGCAACCATACTCGACTACGTCAACCAGTTGGACGAGGCGGACATTTCCGGCGTGGAACCCACGTGTTTCGTGGCCCCGTCGCACGACCCGTTGCGCGACGACGCTGAGGCGCCGTCGTTGCCGGTTGAGAGGATGCTTGCCAACGGCCCGTCCGTCAAGAAAGGGCATTTCGCCGTGCCCAAGGTAATAGGGGGCGCTTGAGGCGGCTTGACGTCATTTCCGTTCTCACCCTTGTTTTAAGCGCAGGGGCCCTCGTGATAACCGCGGTCGGTACGGGGAGCGTTAAGCCGGCGGACGATAAGCCGCCGTCGTCGCCTGTCGTCATAGACGCCGACGGGTATGAAGTCGGGGCGCTGAGCGATGCTGTCGACAGCGGAAAGGTTGGGGTGATGTTGATAGATATCACCCCCGAAGGCCGAACTCCTTAAACCCGAAAGCGCCATTTAAAATTTAATCGTCGCCGTGGCGGCCCCAACCGCCGGACCGGTAAACGCGCCGTTCCAGCTGCCTATGTCGCAATACAGGTCAATTGTCAGGAAGCTCTTGGTTACGCCGACGCCCATAGTGGGGATAACCGCGTGTTCCGCAAACCTTTTCCAATCCCTCTTGTTGATGCTGCGGTTTTCCGAATAGTTGCCGACATAATCAACGATACCGTATACGGCGCCCGCCCGTAACGAGACACTGTCGAAGAAATATGCCTTATCCCATACGTTTTCCATGCCGGCGGAGATACTGTGGTAGTGGAAGCCGACCATCTCGTCGAATATGTAGGTAATACTGTTTAAGGTGGCTGTTGTTGTCGTTGTTCCGGCTATTCTGGAAAACGCGTACTTTGCCGATGCCTTAGCCGTCGTCAAAAAGCTGAATTCGCCGCCCGCGTAAAGCGAAAAGTTGGAATTCCAGTAGGACATCTGAGAATTTTTAATCGAGTGTTCGGTGAAAATGTAAAATGTGCCGGCCGTCAATTCAAAAGATTTAACGGGCATAGCCAACTCCGCGCCGAGTTCGACGTATAGCCCCTTATCCGATTTTGTGCTGTTTATAACGGTCTCCGCGCCCGGCCGGCTGAGTTCTTCTTTAATTTCGAACGACGGAAGGCTCAATCCTGCTTTGGTCATAAGCCCGATATCGCCGATATCGATATCCGCCGACAGTCTCGCTCCAGGATTCAACAGCAGCCCGTTATAGCTGTCGGTAATGGTCCCGTTGTCGGCGCCGGTTTCCTCAAAATTGTTGTAGCGGGAATACTCAACGAAAATATCCGCGCCGAGTTTCACCGTGCCGGCGTTAAAACCCAAAAGCAAATGCGGGATATTGGTTTTCCATAAATTACTTGGCTCAAAAGTGAAGCCTAAAGTATTAATTGCCGGCAACGCCCCGTTTAAGGAGTTAATTGCCGTGGAGGCAAACGACGGAACCACGGCGACGGTGTCAAAGCCGCCGTCCGTGTTCGGTACCAAACAGGCTATCCCCTGATTGGCCATAAGCCCCTGATTGGCGGCAATGCCTACCGCGAACCTGTCGTTGAGAGACTTGATGCCGAGAATGCCCCCGCTGGCCCCGCCCGGCATAACTGTGGCGGATATGTTGTTTTGATACTCAAACATAAGCGCCGGATAGTTGTAAACGTCGTAAAAATCGGCAATCGTCGCGCCGCCGCCCATTCCGGCCTGTCTGGCGTCCATCGGGGAGTAGAACTGCGCGCTTGCCGCCGACGTGACGGCCGCCGCGACGGACAGCGCCTTGATAATTGGAAAACGCATAAATCCTCCTTATAAGTTATTAATGATGAAAGGCGGTCAATCCGGCAATAGCCGAATACCGAACAGACCGAGATATATACACACCCGTAGACTGTGACCCGCGTAGAGAGAGCGCAGATGCTAAACGTGTTTTTTAGAAGCCTCATCCGGGCATCTATAGAAAACCAATTAACGTATCCGTTATTGCGGACTCAATCCGCACCGTGTTTATTGAAGGCGGCCTTATCAGAGGTGTCTTTACCGCTCAAGCAGGCATGCGTGCGCAGAAGCGTATTGCTATAGGTAACCCGTTCAAACAATTTAGAATCGCGCGGGGGTGGAAATGTTACAGGATTGTCGAAAATCGGGGTTGCCGGTTCCGGTTTACCCAAGTACCGTACGATGTCGGCGCGCGGTTTGTCAAAACATTTAACTCCGATTTGACTTTCCCCCCACCCATTATTTATTATTAATATGTGGCGTAGTCAAAACCCATTTAAATAGAAAAAGACTGATTATGGTTAAAGCCGCCGGTACCAATGGTTTGGACATTCAGAGGGACTACATCTGTGTCGCGCAGTACAGCCCCCAGGAGATGGCTGTGCGGCAGATAGCGGTGCAGCCGTTTTCTGCCGAGGGGGCGGGCGATTTTTGGGACGCGGTTTCCGCCGAGCTTGCCGGGCTTCGCAAGAAAATCAAATTCGCGGGGGCGGACGTGGTGTGCTCCGTGCCTTGCGACATGGCTGTGGTGCGGACGCTGGAGGCGGAGAGCGACGAGATTGACCAAAACGAGGTGCTGCGTTTTGAGTTCGGGGTCGGGTTGCTTGGGGGGATTGGGGAGTACGCTTACGATTTTTATGAGGTTGACCCGGGGAATATGGCGGATTTGCGGAGGTATTTGGCGGCGGCGTTGCGTAAGGAGACGCTTGCGAAGCTTAGGAAGGTTGTGAAGGGCGCCAAGTTGAATCCGTACATTGTGGACGTGGACATATTTGCGCTTACCAATGTTTTTCAGGCGAACTACCGCGATGTGTTTACCGGCGCGGCGGTGTTGGTTTTGGGGGAGCACCGGCGCACGAAGCTGATTTTGGTCAGCAACACCTCCTACATAGGCTACGGCGTGATGGAGTACGACGTTGACGAACGCGGCGTGGGGGGGTACGCTTCGGCGCTTAGTTCCGAGGTGGGGAACCTTGTCGCCGATAACGCCTCGTTTTTGCGGGGTAACTCCGCTCCGGTATACCTGGCCGGGGGGCTATTTGCCGACAGCGCCATTACGTCGAAGGTTTTTTCCGGCGTCGCCAAGAGCGAGATGCTCAATCCGTTCCGCAAGATACAGTGCGCGGTGGGGATGGACGCGTCGCAGATTGAGGCCAACGCCTGTCGTTTGGCCGTGTCCGTGGGGCTGGCGCTGCGGGGGGAGGAGGGGCAATGATAAGGATAAATCTTGCCAGGGTGCCCGGTAAGCCCGCCGGTACCCGTGCCCCCAAGCCCGTCAAAGTACGCGCTGTGAGCGGTGGCGGCGGTTCGGCGGGACCGTTCCTCATAGTGTTGGTACTGCTCGCCGCGGCGGGGGGCGGCGTCTACTACTACATCACCTGCATGAAGCCCGCGGCCTCCGCGGCCGCCGCCGAGCAACAGGTCGCCAAGGCGCTGCCGCCCCCCGTGCCAAAGGCGGATACTAAAGCGGTCAAGCCCTCCTCCCAGGTGCGCACGAATATGGTCGAGGACGTGGTGAAGGAGCTACCGGACAACGAGACCGCCGCCCGCAACAAGCTCGATACGCCGTACGACCAGATGCCCCTGGCCGAAAAAATTAACTACGAGGCGCTCTTCGCCCGCAACGTCTTCGACATGATATCCCGCTGTATGTCGCCCGGCATACGTTTGCGGCTTCTGGAGATAGACAACTTCCAGACGGTCTCCGCCAGCGGAGTCGGCGCGAGGGCGATGGTTGAGGAGATGTTCACGGCGTTCAAGAGCCAGCGGGGCGAGGTGCTGTCCAAACCCCATTCCTACATAAAAGACGGCGACGGCGGCGCCTTCGCTTTCGTAATAACGCAAAAACCGAACTTCGGCCTGCAAGTCAGCGACCCCTTCCAGGCGCTGGAGCACCTGACGTTCAAGGAGGGTCTGGCGCTGACTTTGAAAAATTTCTCAAGATTGGCCGGCGACTGCAATTTTAAAATGTCGGCCGCGCCGAGCCAGTTGAGCGTGGAGAAAGCCGGGGACTACAGGCGGGTGGTCTATAAGGCGGTGGGGATGTCGACTTACGGCGATTTTCATAAGCTGGTACGCATACTGTATAATGAAAAAATACCCTGCGCGTTCAAGAAGATAAGTATGGTGCCGGTGAAGGATGAGCAGATTAGGGTTACGGCGGAAGTGTTGTTTACGGTGAGGGAGTAGGGGTTGAAACTAAGGATAATATCCGGCGCCCTGAAAGGCCGTTACATTACGGTGGACGACGGTATCGGTTTTCGTCCGACGGTAGAGCGTGTGCGCGAATCCGTCGCCGAGATGTTGAAGCGCCGGCTGCGCGGCGCCGTCGCGGCGGACGTATGCGCCGGAAGCGGGGCGTTCGGGTTTGAGATGCTGAGCCGTTACGCGGCGCGGGTAGATTTCATTGAGGCCGACAAACGGGCGGCGTCGCGTCTCGGCGAGAACGCCAGGGCGCTTGGGGTCGAGGGGCGCGTACGGATTGTTCGGGAGGATGTCAAAAAGTTTGTTGACGGCGCGAGCGGCTTGGGCGGCGTGTACGATATTATTTTTTACGACCCGCCCTACGGCGACGCGGAGCTTTCTGGGTTGACCCCTAAGTTGTTCGGATTGGTAAAACCACGAGGGCTTTTGGTTTACGAGCGTCGGCGTCTGCCGGCGGAGAGAAAGAACGCGGATACCGCCGGCAAGGCCGATTTGGTCGACGTCCGGCTGTATTCCGATACGGCGGTGGAATTTTACGGCGGGGGAGAGGATGCCGACAGCGATTTACCCGGGGACGTTTGACCCCATAACCTACGGCCACATAGACATAGCGGTCAGGGCCTCGAAGATTTTCACGAAGGTTGTGGCCGTGGTGGCTACGAACCCGGCGAAAAACCCGGTTTTCTCCATGGAGGAGCGCGTTGTGCTGGCTCGCGAGGCGCTGAAGGACGTTCCGCAGATAACGGTGGTCGGCTACTCCGGGCTGATAGTAAACTGCGTGAAAGAGTACGGCGCGTCGGCGATAATACGCGGATTGCGGGCTATGTCCGACGTTGACTACGAATTCCAGATGGCGTATACGAATAGAAATATGCTGACCTCCGCGGAGACGGTCTTTTTGATGCCGAGCGCGGAGTACGCGTACCTGAACTCAACGTTAGTAAAACAGATAGCGCGGCACGGCGGCGATATCGGGGGCTTTGTGCCGGAATTTGTCAAGAATAAACTGTTGGGGAAAGTCGTTTGCTGACACGAATTACGTTGCTGTAACCGATACATAAATTTATTGATACAATAAAGGGCCGCATTATGTACATTAATAATACCCCGCGCCTCCCGCCATGCGTAAAGGGCCTGATAATCGCCAACGTCGCGGTGTTCATCCTGCAGTTGCTTCCGGGTGGAATAGGCAATTTGGTGACTGGCATCGGCGCGATGAACCCCGTCTTCGCGTTCGGCCGCCTTCAGCTGTGGCGTCTCGTCACGTATATGTTTTTGCACTCGCCCGACATGCTCTTCCACATCCTCTTCAATATGCTCTCCCTCTGGTGGTTCGGCGTGGAGCTTGAGGACATCTGGGGGCGGCGCAAGTTTTTAGTCTTCTACTTCGTCTGCGGCGTCGGCTCCGGCCTGTTCACGCTTTTCTATCTCTTTGTAAACCCGTACGTAATTGTGATAGGCGCCTCCGGGGCGGTGCTCGGCTTGCTCACGGCCTACGCGTTCTACTATCCGCAGAGGCAGGTGCTGCTCTTCGGTATCTTTCCTATGAGGATGCGGACGCTGGTGACAGGTTACGCGGCGCTCTCCGTTTTCTTCTCGCTGACCGGCGGGGGCGGGAACGTGTCGCACATCGTGCACCTTGGGGGGATAGCGGTGGCGTATCTGTACCTGAAAGCCGCGCCGGCGGCGTGGATATGGTTCAATAGCCGGGTGTATCTGTGGCGGAGCCGGAGGCGGTTCGACAGGATGACTAAGAAATAGCCGGCGCCGTTGATTTGTGGGGTTGGGGATATTATATTTATTGTACGCTTTTGTTGAAAATATCATATTATTTTAAGGGTATAGGGGGTGAAACCATGTTGACCGCGGCCAAAAAAGCGCTTGAAACGCCCGCGAATATCGAAGAGGTGGAGTACCCGCCGGAGGTAGTCGAACGGCTGGAGAAACTTCGGATTATTACGGAGGCAAAAATCGCTATGGGTGAAAAACTGAATATGGTAAGAGCGTATGCGGCTAAGCGAGGCATAAAAATAGATGATTGAAGAAAATGGATATACCGTTGAATTTTCCGACGATTTTGAGAAAGAACTTAAAAAGTTATCCGACGTTCACGAAGAACTGGTGTTAAGAAAAATCATCGAATTTGAAAAGAATCCGTTTCATCCGTCTTTCCGTACAAAGAAAATGAGAGGCATTACCGGTTATTACGAATCAAGTGTCAGCATGGATATTTAGGATGATATGGTATTTTCGAGACAACAGGATAATTATTATGATGGACGTCGGCCATCACGACATTTTGAAAAAATACTGAAAGATGTGTCGGTTTTTTATTATATTTATTGGGTATTATGTTCAGTATCACACTCGCACAGAGCCCGGGAGGCAAACTATGCGTAATATGCGCGGAGGAAAACCGTTGATAAGCGTCTTTGCGGCCATGGTTGCGGTATTTGTGTTTGCAGCCCCCGCCATTGCGCAGGAGGGCGCTTGGGGCAGCGACGTCGAGGATTTCAACGTTCAGGCTCCGGCGGAGCTGAAGGCTGAGACGGGCGGCGGCGGCGACCCGGATTTCGGCGCGGCGCTGGAGGCGGCCGCGGCGGCGGAGACTAAGCCGGCGGCGGATAAAGAGGGGTTCGTTCCCAAGAACGAGATTGAAGTCGTGAAAAAGACGGACGGCGCGGCTGCGCCTAAGACGGAAAAGAAGAAGAAAGAGAAGCAGCCTAAGGCGGAGGACGGAAAAAGGTTAAACAGCTCCATGGGCGGGCGCTTGGGTGTCGGCAATGTCACCGGCCTCGGCCTCGGTTTCGGGATAGGCTTCTCCGAGGCGAATCGTATCGGCTTGGGCGGGCACTTCGGATGGGGCACGGGGGAAGAGGCGTTCACGGCCTACATCAGCGAGGCGTACGGTTTCTTCGACTGGCGTTACACAATTTCCGACGACGGGGCGTTGAGTTGGTTCGTAGGGCCGGGGGCCGCGTTCGGGTGGTACGGTACCTCCGGGGAAAAGAAAATGATGGTGATTAAAAGAACCGTCGATAGCACTGGGGCGATTTTGAAGCCCGACGAAAAATATGATACGACGGCGGCGTTGTCCAAGTTCAAAGGTTTTAACATCGGCCTGGGCGGTCATATCGGGCTTGAGGTTGACTTAAGCATCATAGACCCCGACCACGCCCTCAGTTCCCTGAGGAGTTGCTCCGTCGGTCTTGACCTGTGCCCGATGATATACCTGTTCAATCAGGATATTGAAAACTTCCCGAAGGTGGTAATCACAATGGGATTCACGTTTAAATACGAGTTCGGCAAGATAAGGAAAGCGTCCGGCGGTTGACGCGATTCGCTAAAGTATTAATAGATTATGACGATAACAGGGATAGACGGGACAGCCCGTTATATTCGGCTGGATAATATAATCAATAACGTGAGGACAGAGAAATCTTAGGCGCTATGAATCCGCAACAGCAGTTGTTAACCGAGATACTCGACAAGACGACGCACATCCGCGGCGGCCTTGCCGCTAAGGATATTGACATCGTTGACGGCGCGCTGTCCGAGCGCGGCGAGCTGATATCCGCCTACATCCGCGCCAATTTCGGCCCGCCTGCGGGCGAGTGCGCCGCCCTGACCTCAAAAATATCGGAGATGGACTTAGAGAACAACCGCGTCCTGAAAGCCATGATGGACGAGTGCAGCGAGGGCCTCTTCGAGGCGCGCCGCAAGATAAAAGAGCTGCAAACCGGAAAAAAAGCCGCCGGCCAATACCACGGAGCCGCCCAATCAAACAGCGGAGCGGTGTTTGATTTCAAGCGGTAGTCTTTATTTATGTTTCGCCCACAGCTTGTCAAACTCAACCAGCGGCACCGGCGGGCTGAACAGGTATCCCTGCATACTCTCGCACCCGTTGTCAAGCAAATACTGCGCCTGCGGCTCCGTCTCAACGCCCTCGGCTATGACGGACAGGTCAAGCGAGTGCGCCATTGTGATGATTGCCTTGACGATTTCCGCGTCGCGTGAGTTTCCGGGGATGTCTATGATGAACGACCGGTCTATCTTCAGCGTGTCGATGGGGAAGCGCTTGAGGTAGCTGAGCGAGGAGTAGCCGGTGCCGAAGTCGTCGATGGCGATTCTTATGCCTAAGTCTTTCAGTTTGCGCAGTACTGTCATAGTGTCTTCCGGGTTCTTCATGCTCATTGTCTCGGTTATCTCCAGTTCCAACAGGTCGGGCGGCAGCTCGGCGTCTTTCAGGGCGCTTTCCACGATGGAGACTAAGTTTTGCTGGCGGAACTGGCTGACGGAGAGGTTGACCGAGATTACGAAGGGTTTTCCGCCCTCCTGGCTCTTGCGGGCCTCCATGCAGGCGGTGCGCAGCACCCATTCGCCGATGGAGAGGATTAGGCCGGTGTCTTCGGCTATTGGTATGAACTGGCCGGGCTGCACCATGCCGAGGTCGTGGTGCTTCCAGCGCAGCAGAGCCTCGGCGCCGGTGATGCGGCCCGATTTTATCTCCACCTGCGGTTGATAGAAGGCGCAGAGCTGGGAGTGCCCGATGGCGTTGCGCAGGTCGTTCTCCAGTGAGAGGCGCTCCATGGCGCGGGTGTTCATGCTGGGCTTGTAGTGCTCAAAGCTGTTGAGGCCGGTCTCCTTGGCGCGGCGCATCGCCGCCTCGGCGTTCTGGAGTATCTGCACCTTCCCGTCGCCGTCGGTCGGGAAGATGCTTATCCCGATACAGATGGTGGCGTATATGTCGTGGCCGTCGATTTGCAGAGGTTCGGTGCAGGAATCGAGCACGCGCCGCGCAACCTTGGCGGCGTCCTCGGGGCGGGCGATTTCTTCCAGTATGATGGCGAACTCGTCGTCGCCCGACCTGAAGACGACATCGACGTCCCTGACGCAGGTGACAAGGCGCTCGGCGGTGGTGCGGAGAAGCGCGTCGCCCGCCTCGTAGCCGAAGGTGTCGTTTATCATCTTGAAGCGGTCTATGTCAAGGAGGAGGAGCGCCATGAGCTGGTTGTTGCGTCTCGCGTGATTTATCATGAATTCAAGCCGGTCTTGCAAAAGCAGGCGGTTTGGGAGCTTGGTCATCGAGTCGTAGTATTGTTTGCTGAAGGACTGCGACATCCTGCCGGCGGAATCCGCGAAGGTACCGACGTAGTTGGTGACCTCGCCGGCGGCGTTCTTGTGGGAGCTTACGGACAGCCACTCGCGGCATATCTCGCCGTCGCCGCGCCGGTTTATGATTTCGCCCTTCCAATTCCCCCGGCGCTTGAGCGTACGCCACAAAGCGAGGTAGAAGTCCGCGTCGTGGAACTCGGAACGCAGGATGAGCGGCGCCTTGCCGCGCGCCTCGGCAAGGTCGATGCCGGTCAAACCGATGAAGCTGGGGTTGGCTGTGATGAGCTGCCCCTCGTGGTCGGTTATGAAGATGGCCTCGGTGGCGTTGGTGAAGAAAACGTCAAAGAACGCAACCTCGGCGTTTGTGCCGCCGTTGACGTTTTTGTTGATATGGGTATCCATGATAGTAATATAATAAAGACGGAGGACCTGATGTCAGATAAAATCAAATTCTTTAAATAGCGCTTCAGGAATTACGGCGGGAACGGTTTATTCGGCGAACGATAACTGGGTTTAAGGGGGAGGGCTTCGCCATCCCCTTATATGAATTCGGCTTTGATTTTAAAGATTTTGGTTTACCCGCTCAAAATAGCGGTGGGCCGAAAAATAACGGTTTTATTTATGTCGAATAAAATCATAAATATTCAAATAATGCGTCCCCGGATTATTCCATGAGTAGTCCGCCTTCATCCCGTTCTTCATCAGCGTACTAAATTCCTCAGGATAATCGTAGTACAGGCCGATAGCCCTGTTCATAGCCGATTCCAGCCCGGCGTTGTTCAGGTCGTTGAATGTGTATCCGTTGCGCATACCCATATCGACTTGAGCGTAGTCTTTGTCGAATACGGTGTCGGCCAGCCCGCCCACCGAGCGGACAATGGGGACGGTGCCGTACCGCAGCGCTATCAGTTGCGTTAATCCGCACGGTTCAAAGGCACTGGGGACCACCACCATGTCGGAGCCGGCGTATATCAAATGCGAGAGCTCTTCATTAAAGCCAAGCTCTATGTGGCAGTCCACGCTCTGTCCCAATTGGTTTCTCAGGTGGGCGAACTGTCCGGCGATGGCGTTGTTCGACGGCGAGCCGAGCAGTATGAACTGAGCGCCGCGTGACAGGGCGTAGTGGGCGGCGTGGCAAATCAGGCCGAGTCCCTTCTGTTCGTCGAGCCTGCCGATGTACGAAATGATGGGCTTGTTGCTCTTGTAGAGCCAGAAGCGGTCGCGCAGGGCGTCCTTGTTTTTGTATTTCTCCACTATATTGTCAATGCCGTATCGGGCGGGGAGGAAGCCGTCGAGTTCCGGGTTCCACGTGCCGTAGTCCACACCGTTGAGTACGCCGCCGAATTTGCTTTGGTGGGCGTGCAGCGTGCCGCCCAAGCCGTGTCCCTGTCCGGTGTGGCGGGCTTCCCAGGCGTGTTTGGGGGAGACGGTGGTCACGAAGTTCGAGTAGACTATGCCGCCCTTCATGCAATTGAGGACGGAGGCGTTGTTGTCGTCGCGCAATTGCGTGGGGCTGAAGTAGTAGTCGGGGCGGCCGAGACCCGTGGCGGCGAGGATGTCGTGGCCGAAGATGCCCTGGTGCTTGAAGTTGTGTATGGTGTAGCATACGCGCTGGCGCCACATACCGTGGTGCTGGTATATTTCGGCGAGCATGACGGGCAACAGCCCGGTCTGCCAGTCGTGGCAGTGTATGACGTCGGGGCGCTTTCCGCTCTTGAGCAGGTATTCGAGCGTGGCCTTGCAGAAGAAAGCGTAACGCATTGCGTCGTCGTGGCAGCCGTAGAAAGTGCGGCGGTTGAAGAAGTTGTCGTTGGAGTGCGGCTCTATGAAGAAGCATTTGCGCCCGTGTACGAAGCCGAACCACACGGAGCAGTGCACCGCCCCGCCGAACCACGGCACCCAGAGGTCGTTATGGCTGACTGTCAACCCCCAAATCTGGTCGTAGCGCATACAGTCGTATTTGGGGATGATAATCTCGACGTCGTTTCCCCTGATAGAGTGCTCCCATGAGAGGCCGAAAATCACGTCCGCCAAGCCGCCGACTTTGGCGACCGGGGCGCATTCGGGGGCTACCTGGATGATGTACATACCGGTTTGCCTTTCGGATAAAAATAAAAGCCAAATTATTAAAGTCAGATTCAATGTCAAACATAAATAAAATAACTTACGGGATGGGGATAATGTATATTTATTTTGTATTTTGATACAGGAGAGAAGCAAAATGTCACTGTCCGACATCATAACAGTGTCCCTTGACCGCTTTCACCACATCGCCAAGACCGAGACCGTCTTCGGCGAAGCGCTCAAGGTGGGCGATATAACGCTGGTTCCGGTCTCCAGGGTATCGATAGGCTTCGGCGCCGGCGGCGCCGGCAAGGACGATAAGTGCGGCGCCGGGGCGGGCACCGGCGGCGGGGTAACCGTAACCCCGGTGGCGCTGGTATCGATATCCAAAGAGGGCGTGGAAGTGCACCCCTTAACCAACGGCGACCTCGGCGACATCGGATGCCTGCTGGCCGCGGCGCCGGAAGCGGTAAAAAAATTAGCCAAAATATTCAAAAAGAAGGACGACGACGCCGCAGACGACGATTAAATCCTTAGACAAACATACTTCCCCGCGCCGCGCGGTCATTGAGCGTAGTTGAAATGAAGCGAAAGCGATGCGCCCCAGGGGGGCGCTGTTTCTAGTTTACACAGATTTTGAGACAGTCTCTTTAAAAGATTTAACGGATTTAAATTATTTGCCTTTCGTCTCCCTAACCATATACTCCATTGTGTTAATAATCCACCACATATTATTCACGCTCTCGTACCTCCGCCCGCCGATGAAGTAGGTGGGCACTAGCTCCACCCCGTTCTTATTTCCCTCCGAGTGGGCGGCTTTGACGCGTTCCGCTACCGACGGGGACTCGGCTACGGACTTGAACTTGTCACGGACGAAGTACATGGTCTCCGCTATATTGTATACGGTCTCCTCGTCCACGCGCCCTTCCACGTGCGCCAGCGCCAGCATGATGTCCGCGAAACGGCCCATATCGTGCGCCGCTACCAGGGCCTTGTTGACGCCGGTGATGCCGAAGGGCTTGGCCACGATTTTTACCTTGCCCTTGAGACTGCCGGCGTTGACCTCCCGGTAAAGCTCGGCGAAGTTCCTCTTGCAGAGCGGGCACGTTCCGGAGAAGTACATCACAACGGTCAGCGGCGCGGAGGCGTCGCCGATCAGCGGCCAGCCTTTTATGTCGGCGGCGTACTTCGTTTTGCCCGCCAGCGTTTCATAGTGCGATTTCAGCGCGTTGCCGTAGACGCTGTCGTGGGGGGCGCCGCTGATGCTGTCCATCCACTCGACGAAAGAGTTTAGCCGCTCACCCACCGGGCATCCGGGATTTTTCGCCGCGGCGGGGAGCTTGGACTTGCAGGCCTCTACGTAGTAGTCTCTCTGCAAAGAGTCCAAATACCTGTTCTTCAGGGCGGCGTCCGCGGGAACGGAGAGCGTGTGGATTGTCAGGATTAACGCCGGCAGTACCAGCGCCGGTATTGACGGTATCAATGCGGAAAAGTAATTTCTTTTCATAACGCGCCCTGCCTTTTTAACATTTTTAATTATATGGTTGCCAATCGCCCGTTATTCGGCGCTACCTGTTCTTAAAGTGCTCCGCCAGATTATCCAGCTGTCCCTTGGTGGGTTTGACCTTTGACCCGCCGGACGCGTGCTGCTTACCCGCGCCGCCGATGTTTTTGAGCGACAGCGATATCCGGCGCTTCTTTGTGTCAACTTTCAGTATGCGCACGTCCACCCTGTCGCCTACCGAGACTACCTGGTCGGGCGTTTCCACGTATTGGTCGGTCAGCTGCGAAATGTGTATCAGGCCGTCGCAGACGGCGTTTATGTTTACGAATACGCCGAACGGGGTGATGTTTGTCACCCGGCCGGAGACTACGGCGCCCTCCTTGACGTCGCCCAATTTTACCCGCCGCTTGGACTTCTGCGAGACGATGCCCTGGTAGCGCTGGGCTACTTGCAGCTGCGTGACGAGTTTCTTCCTCACGTAGGTCCTCTGCGCGGGGTCGTCTATCGATTGCGAGAGCAGTACCTCCGGGTTTGCGATTATGGTTTCACGGGAGACCGTGAGGTCGTTTACCGCCTGTTCTATGAACGGGAACTGGTCGGGGTGAACGGCCGACCTGTCTATGGGATTTTCGGCGTTCGGTATGAGCACGAAGCCGGCAATGTTTCTGAAAGCGGTTTCCGTCATGCCTTTAACCTGCAGCAGGTCGTTTTTGGAGCAGACAGGGTCGGCGGCGTCGTGCGCCTTAATAGCCGCGAGCAGCTCCTTTGTGGCGCAGCGGAATTTTGCGACAGGCGAGTCGGCGACGTCTTTTATGGATGTGCCGGCGAGCAGCTGCGCGTACTCGACTACGCTGTCGACCGCCTCGGTGAACTTTTCGGAGCGCAGCGACTTTTGCAGCCGGTGCACCGTGTAGAATGAGAGGCCCAATCGCGTGATGAGCGAGACCGGTTGCAGGAATGTAATCGCCAGACCGTAGAGCGACTTGGCGCGTGAATCGAGTATCGCGAACTCGCGCTGCTTCATGTACTCGGAGGCGCACGGGTCGCAGCTTGCGGGGGCGGGCTTCATCTTTGTGACCTCTACGGGGTTGGTGAGGCAGTCGTTTGCCTGCTTTATGAAGCTGTCCGGGATTTCGGCGGCGCCCTCCTTATACAGTATGCGCGACGGTCTGTGGCGGCTGAAGAACTGGCGCATACGTTCCGTGAGGAACGAGCGCCCGTCGCCGCCTGGTTTTTTCTCAGTGGTCGCGCCCAGGAAGCTGCCGCTTGCGCTCACCGCCACCACTGTGTAATCCTTTTTGGCGGACATATCCACCACGAACACGGGGGGCGCCGACCGCTCGTCGGCGAACCTCTTTGACAGCTCGTTCACTATCTCCTTTTTCGCCCAACTCTCGGCCTGCTCCCGTATGCCCTCTTTCACGTCCTGTTCTATGGAGGGTTGCAGCAGGCGTTGCCACATATCGTCTATGATTTCGCAGATACAGTAGAAGGAGGTTGAGTCCGGGTTTGTGATGAAGTGCTGGCGGAACAGTTCGGTCATTCGGAAGAGTTGGACGTTGAGTTTGAACTTTATGATTTTTTCATCTTCCGCGGCGAATAGTGTAAGCAGTTCTTCGTTTGTGAATTCGTTTACGGGTATGAGTTTGTCGGCGTACTTGCCGTATCTTTCGTCTTTGCGGTTTTTGGGGATGATTTCGAAAAAGCCGTCGTCGCGCATAAACTCCCGTGCCATCGTCCTGACGGTGTCGTCGTAGGCGAAGCGTTCGGCGAGGAGGTCTTTGACCGCCTGTACGACGTCGGCGGCGCTTTTGAGCGACGGGTCTTTGCCGATGTAGGCCTCCGCCATCGCCTCGATGGTTTTTTTCCCTTCGGTCTGCGCCGCTATAAGGTCGGCGAGGTCGTCAATGCCCTTTTTGGCGGCCAATTGCCCCTTGCTCTTGGGGTTGGGGCGCAGCGGTATGAGTATGTCGTCGAGCACGTGCGTGTCGGAGACGATGCCGATGCGCTTTTCGAGCGCCGGCGTCAGCTTGCCCACTTTCTTGTAGGCGTTGACCACGCGCTTTCGCTTGACCGATATCTCCTCCATATCGGCGAGGAAAGCGTAAGCCTCCCGAATGGCGGTAATATCGGCGGCGTTCGCGAGGTACGGGTTGTACTCAGCCAGGTAATACGGCGAGTCGCCCCTCTCGTACGCGGCGCAGAGAAGGTCGGCCAAGTCGTGGGGCAATCCCCATCTTTCGCTTATTTGTTTAGAATACTCTATCATTCGCGGTTATTTTGAGGAATTGGGTTTTGTGGTTATTATTTTATGGAACCTTATAGAATATATATCATGCGCAACTCGGTACGCAATACAAAGTAAAAAATTTTTTTTAAACAAAAAAGGGCAGGTCTGAGACCTGCCCGGCAAATCCAAGAACGGCAAAACCGGCTATTTCGCCTTTTTCGCGCTCTTTTTCTTTGTCGTTTTTTTCTTCGCCGTGGTGGCTTTCTTCACGGTCTTCTTGACCGGAGCCTTCTTCGCGGTCTTTTTCTTCGTCACGCGCTTCTTAGTCGCCGCCGCGCCCGCCGCCGTCGCCTTCTTCGCGGACTTCTTCTTCGTCACGCGCTTCTTAGCCGCCGTCGCTTTCTTCACGGACTTCTTTTTCGTCACGCGCTTCTTAGCCGGCGCCGTTTCGGCTCCGACACTGTTCTTTGCTGGTCTTGCCATACCGCTACCTCCTGAATAAAGGTTACATGAATAGGTTTATATTATTGAAATACGGTTACAAATCGAAACTCGAAACGGACTCACCTTTCTTTAAGCGTTCGGTAATCACCCGCACGGCCTCTTTCGGGTCGTCCGTGATATGTATCAACGGAATATCGTTAGCGTCAATGTACCCGGTCTCGTCGAGCATCTTGGTTTTCAGCCAGTCGACAAGACCCGTCCAGTAATCTTTCCCCATAAGAACAAGGGGCATGGCGTCTACCTTGCGCGTTTGCACGAGGGTAAGGGTCTCAAACATCTCGTCGAGCGTGCCGAACCCGCCGGGCATAACGATAACGGCCGACGTATACTTCAGGAACATAACCTTGCGTACGAAGAAGTGTTTGAAGTTGAGCATCGTTTTTATATACGGATTGGGGTGCTGTTCGAACGGAAGCTGGATGTTGAGCCCGATGGAGATGCCGCCCTCATCGTGAGCGCCGCGGTTCGCGGCTTCCATTATGCCCGGACCGCCGCCCGTAATCACGCCGAAACCGCCGCGTGAAACTTCCCTCGCGACATCGACCGTCAACCTGTAATGCGGATGGTCAACGGATGTCCGCGCGCTGCCGAAGATAGTCACGCAACGACCGAATTTAGAGAGGGTTTCAAACCCTTCCACGAACTCGGCCATTATCCGAAATATACGCCACACATCTTCGTGCATCGTGCCCTGCGCCTGCGTTTGGTCCGCCATTTTGTCCTTTCCTTACCGTTTAAGCGTCCGTCCCGAATAACCCCGCGCTATACCGCCTGTAGTGTACCGGCCGTCTCCCAACCACTATATAAATTAAAATCCGCACTCGAACGATTACAAGTTTTTTTGATATGAAATAAAAAAAAATATATTTTTTATTAACGGCCCGTTCGGCGGATTTTTGCTTTAATAGACAAATGAGAATAACATTTTTTAATAAAAGTATTGATAATCAACAATAATATTAATATTTTTATTACGAAAAACATAACTTTTTACCGTCGTCAACAAGGCGGGCACGGCAATGAAAACAGTGACGATTGAGCGCGTGAGCGACCTTTGCAAGGAGTTGGAGCTTGCCGCTCCGAAAGATTTCGTGCTCGTTGACATAAACGGGCAGACGCTTTCGTACGGCAAAGGGACGGACGCGGAGGTTGTATTTAAGGTCTCCACATCGCAATTCGGAACAGGCAATCGCGAGGGTTCATACAAAACGCCCCGCGGCCTGCACCGCGTTGCGGAAAAGATAGGCGGCGACGCCCCGCCGTGGACAATATTCAGCAGCAGGGAAAATACCGGTATCGTTTGGACGGATGGAATGGAGGGCGAAAACCGGATACTGACGAGGATACTGCGGCTGCAAGGAGTGGAAGCGGGCGTTAACGCCGGGCCGTCGATTGATTCATACGACAGGTACATATATATACACGGCACAAATCGGGAAGACTTGATAGGGACGCCGTTTTCGCACGGGTGCGTTTGTATGAGGAATGAGGATATTATTGCGCTGTATGATATGGTGGAGGCGGGGACGTATGTTTATATTGACGGGTAGAAAATAAATCTTTAAAGTCAAAGAATCAACAAACCATGAATCAAACCGTTCACTTTGTCGGCGTCTTCGGCTCCGGGATGAGCGCTATCGCTCAGTATCTTGCCGGTACAGGCGTCGCTGTTACCGGGTCTGACAGGCTGCTTGACTCCCCGGATACCGCCAAAGTCAAAGAGGCTCTATTGGCTTGCGGGGGCGCCGTTTATCCTCAGGACGGCAGCGGCGTTACCGTTGATACGGGGAAATTGTGTGTCTCCACCGCCATAGAGGAGACTAACCCCGACATCGCGGCGGCGCGGGCGTTGGGCATTCCCGTACTGCACAGGTCGGACCTCCTTGCCTCTATAGTAAAGGAGAAGAAGAGTATCGCCGTCGCCGGCACCAGCGGCAAGTCCACCGTTACGGCGATGATATTTGAGTTGTTGACGGCGTGCGGTATGTCGCCGTCGCTTATAAGCGGGGCGGCGCTGCGCAGCCTTGAGCGGCGAGGGTTGTTCGGCAACGCTTACTGCGGTTCATCCGACCTTTTAGTCGTTGAGGCCGACGAGAGCGACGGCACGCTTGTCAAGTACGAGCCGTATGCCGGCGTCGTCCTCAATCTGTCAAAAGACCATAAACCTGAGGATGAGGTACTGGAGATGTTCCGCCGCCTCATAGCCCAATCGACATGGTCGGCCGTAAACGCGGACGACCCGAAGCTGTCGGGATTGACGGGCGCGGCGACCTCTTTCGGATTCTGCGATTCGGCGGCGTTTAAGGGCGCTGTCACGGGAACGACCCCGCTCTCCACCACCGTCGCCATTGTACGGACGGGCGCGGCAATGACGCTGCCGCTCCCAGGCGCGCACAACGCGTCTAACCTGCTTGCGGCGCTCTGCGTATGTAAGCATTTGGGATGCGGCGACCGACATCTGTCCGAGGCCGTCGCTAATTACATGGGCGTCGACCGCCGCTTCGCCGTCACACGTACAAACAAAGGCGTCGCCGTGATAGACGACTTCGCCCACAACCCCGAAAAGCTCCGCGCCGCGGTCAGCGCCGCCAAACAGTTGGCGGGCAGGATAGTCGCCGTCTACCAGCCGCACGGCTTCGGCCCCACCCGCTTCCTGAAAAACGAGTACGCCGCGGCGTTTAAAGATGTGTTGAAACCGGCGGATACCCTGTGCCTCCTTCCTATATATTACGCCGGCGGCACCGCGGTAAAGGATATCGAGTCCAAAGATATTATAGAATTGATGGGCGGCGTCCCGTTCAAAGCGGTCGCGGTTAATAATAGAGATGACGCTGTCAATATCATAAAGGAATCAACCCATCCCGGCGGCGCCGTGCTGTTGATGGGCGCGAGAGACCCGTCGCTTTCGGGATTCGCGAGGCGCATTGTTGATGTTTTGGGAGGGGTTAAAGATTAAAAGATAAAAGTCAAATACGATGTTAAGGGGAGGGGCTACGCCCCTCCCTCGCTACATAAAATATATCGGCTTCGCCGACATATTTTATTCCGCTACCCACCCCTGCGGGGACACCCCGCAACACCCCGCCACTTTAGAACCCTTTCCTTAACGTTTTCCCTTTTCAGGGGGGGCTCCCCCCTGAAAAAGGAAAACAATAACAAACCGGGACGTCAAAATCAACTTATCTAAAGTCAACTCATATACTTATTTGCTAATCGTGCTATGAATTCTATTTGCTCGTCTAATGTCATTCCTGTCGTGTCCATCTCAATCGCGCCTTCGGCTTTTGTTAACGGGCTGTTGGCTCTTGTCGAATCTTTACGGTCTCTTGTTTCTATTTCGCTTATTAATTCCTCTAACGATTTATTTATACCCGTGGCCGCGAAATCTTTTTGGCGGCGATTCGCGCGCTCTTCCACCGACGCGGTCATGTAGATTTTGACCTCGGCGTTTGGGAAGACCACCGTGCAGATGTCCCTGCCCTCGCATACTACCGTATGACCGGCGGCTATCTTTCTTTGCTGCTCAACCAGCGCTCTCCTGACCACATCCCTGGCGCAATAGTCGGATACGCTCTTAGTCACCTCGTCGGTACGAACCGGACGGCTGACGTCCTCGCCGTCCATGATGATACGCGTGTCGGGGGGCGCCCCCTCAAAAACTATCTCCGTCCCCCGCATGACGGCGGCAAGCGCTTCGTCGTCGGTGTGGGCGACGCCCAGCCGCAACGCTTTCAGGGTAACGGCGCGGTACATCGCCCCGGTATCCAAATATACCGCCCCAAGCCGCGCCGCAACCGCCCTGGCCGTGGAACTCTTCCCGGAACCGGCGGGCCCGTCTATAGCTATTATCATCGCCCCAAGCCCCCTAAACTCCCGATTCCAGCGGCTTTTAACCCGTGTTTACCGGAAAATTATAAAAATATATGATGGACAGGGGGAAAATCAAGTTTTTTTGTTAAAAATTAATGCGAGCGGGGGGCTAAAGACGTAAAAAATCACAACATTTGCCCATAGCGGCGCCGTCTACACCCGCGCCGCGAAGAAATTATTCATCCCGCACTGAAAATACCGGTGCGTAACCTCCGCAAACCCCGCCTCGGCAAAAATCCCCGCCAAATCACGCTTATCGAAATACCGCTTGTGGTCGCGAATCTCCGCCTCGTTCACAATCCCCAATCTATAACTCAAAAATTCCAAAACCGGCTTCGCCGCCCTGCTCGGCACCGTCCCGACCAGAATACCCCCCCCCCCCCCCCCAACTATACACATCCACACCACCCGTCGTTTGCCCCGGTTTTCTCAGAACCCGACGTATCTCCCGCAAAATCTGAAGCGGCTTTTCCAAATGCTCCAACACCGCCATAAGCGTCACCACATCAAAAGAGTCGTCGTCAAAAGGCAGCTTATCATCCAGCGTAACCGATATCGTCCTCAGCTTCGCGCTCTCCAATGCCGGCGCCTTAAAGTCTATCCCCACACCGCTGTCAATGTACGGCTCCGCGCTTTTCAGCAACCTCGCCTCCCACCCGCAACCCACGTCCAAAAGCCGACACCGCGGGAACCGCCGGAGATACGGCAATACCATTCGGATACGCATTTTGCGCAAAATCGGCTCCAATACGGGCTCTTTCATCACCTCACCCCCCACGCACCGCCACCGGCCACACAACACACACCGGCGCCGCACAATATCTCTTTATGTCTTTTCTTAGGGGCATATTTGTCTCCGCATTAAAAAGACAGCCACTTGCCTAATATATATTAAAATTATAAAAAAGTCAATACTTTTCATCACCGTCCCATATATCGCCCCAAGCGTTCCCAAAGCGCCATAAATAGCTTCAAAAAACCAAATATTAAGAATATAATATAATTGAACGAGTTAACACATTTTTATTCTATACATTACATATCCGAGTATGCGGTCAATTATATTATATTGCTATATGCGGCTTTTTGACGCTATTTTAAGTGCTTTGGGAACACTTGGGGCTACCAATGGGATGGTAATGTTTTTTCTTGCTTTTTTCTGAAGATTGTATTATATTAGTATCAAGCTGATTGATAGGGTTTCCAACATAAGAGGTTTGATATTCTTGTACGGAAGCCGTAGCAACCTTCGAATGCGAGTGCGTGTTAGCGGTCTTGATACCCATTCTGCGGACCTTGTGACCGCAGTTGGCTCGTGAATGTAGAGGCTTTTCCTTTATACAATGGCAGAAGGAGCTATACTATGCTAACAGAAACCAGAAACAGACCGGAAATCCCCGCCATCATGGATGGCGTTGAGGAAGTGGAGTATCCGCAGGCTTTCGTCGATGAGTTGAGCCGGCGCTTTACCGAGGCTAGTATTAAAATTGCTACTGGGGAACTTGTGCCACAAACAGTTGAAGAGCTTGCCGCTGAATTTGGTATTGATATTTCAGAAATTGATTTTGAAGACGAAGACGACAATGATTAGAAAAAAATATACCATCATACCTACTGAAGATTTCAAAAAAGACTTTGGAAAACTATCCAGCAAACATCAAAAAATGGTGTTGAAAAAACTGCGCCTCCTGGAAGTTAATCCGCGTTATCCGTCACTACGCACCAAAAAAATACTTGGTTGTGATGATGGACGCTTTGAAAGCAGCGTCAACATGGACATCCGCATATTTTGGCGTTTTGAGGACGAAAAAATAATCGTTGCTATCAATGTTGGCCACCACGATATTTTGAAAAGATATTGAAACCGGCTTGCCGTTCCCAACCTTAGCCTTGGGAGTGTACTGCGGCATACCCAACCGCGACGCGACCGCAAAAAAAAACGGCGCAAGGCAAAGGTGCCCCGCGCCCATACATAGCACACACATCCCGCGCCGACTTACCAGCCTGTCGCGGTGCAGCCGCCCGACAGGTTAGCCCCCGTTAAAAAGTTCGGCACATACTTCTTTGCGCCGGCATAATCCGACGGCGCCGTCGTTCCGCTAAAGCAGTGCGCGAAAATACCGGTATTTAAAGAATCCTGCGTATAAAACGCTTGACTCGCGGCAATCTTTCCTATTTTCCCCTTAGTCTTTCCGCCGAACGCCCCAATCATATTGTTAATCGTTACGGGCTTATACTCAAACCACCTGCTCTTAAGGGCCGAAGTGTCGAATATAATATCGTTCATGCTCTTAACCGAATCCCCAAGCTCCGCCTTGCCCGCCAGATACGCCGACTCAAACGACGCCAAAATACGCGGCGCCTCCGCCACCTTCGCCTTGTCCGACGCCTCCGAGAACCGGGGAATCGCAAGCGACGCCAACACCCCGATGATGACGATAACGACCATCAGCTCGATAAGCGTGAATCCCTGCTTTTGGATGAAACGAGACATAACATACCTCCTTTAAAAGGGTTGGAAAAAAAGTGATAAAGTTGTACAACGTTAAATTCCACAGTTAAACGCTCCCCAATCCGCCTGTCGCGGCCCGTTCCGCCCATTCGAGAATACGAGCCGCCGAAACGCGGCGCGGAGGCGCGGAAAAGGGGCGCCGGCCTTGCGCTGTTTGGCGGGGTGCGCGGGCCGTTTTTTGTACCTTGTTTTTCCAGGCAATTATTATCTGTTTTATATGAAGGATTTTTTTAGACAAAGCCCCCGCCGATTTATTATATTTATACGCAGGATTTATGAACATAACCACCCAACTATCCGCCGAGCTTAACCTCCAGGAGTTCCAGGTCAAAAACACGCTGGCCCTCTTTGACGAGGGCGCGACCGTTCCGTTCATAGCGCGCTACCGCAAGGAGCGTACCGGGGCGCTCGACGAGGTACGGATTCGGGCTCTGCTGCACCGATATGAGTATTACAGGGAGCTCGACGAGCGGCGGCAGGCGATTCTCGACGGCATACGCGAACAGGGCAAGCTCACGCCGGAGCTTGAAGGCAGGATAAAGGGGGCGCTCACTAAGGCGGCGCTTGAAGACCTGTACCTGCCCTATAAGCCCGAACGCGCGACGCGGGCCGCCACGGCCAAAGAGGCGGGGCTTGAGCCGTTGGCAAACCGGTTGCTCGCCCTCACGGAAGAGCGTTGCGACATCCTTGCCGAAGCCGCCGGGTTTATCAACGCCGAAAAGGGGATTGACACGCCGGGGAAGGCGCTCCGCGGGGCTATGGATATATTGGCGGAGCGCCTCTCCGACGATGCCGATATCCGCAGGCGGCTGCGCGAGTTAGCCGCGGAGAAAGGCGTTATCGTCAGCGCCGTTAAGAAGGAGTTCGCCGGTAAAAAGAGCAAGTTTGAGATGTATTACGATTACCGCGAAAAGGCGGCCGCTATCCCATCGCACAGATTTTTGGCCATGCAGCGCGGGGAGCGCGAAAAGGTGCTCAGGCTCTCGATTGAATTGCCGACGGAGGGCACGGCCGAGCGGTTATGCGCCGCGCTTGTCAAGCACCCGCGAAGCGCGGCGGCGCCCTGCCTTCGCGAGGCGGCGCTCGACGCCCTCGACAGGCTGCTCCTTCCGGCCGTAAAGACGGCGCTGCGCACGGAGCTGCGCGAGCGGGCCGACTCCGAGGCCATCAGGGTCTTCGGCGAAAACCTCTCGGCGCTGCTGCTTGCCGCGCCGGCCGGGCGCAAGACGGTGATAGGCCTCGACCCGGGATTTAGAAGCGGATGCAAGCTCGCCGTGGTTGACGATACGGGGAAATTTATAGAGACCGCGACCGTCTACCCGCACGAGCCGCGGAAAGACAGGGAGGGGGCGCGGGCCGCGCTGCTCTTACTGGTACAGCGCCACAAACCGCGCCTGATAGCCGTCGGAAACGGCACGGCGGGGCGCGAAAGCGACGAATTCGTACGCGCGGCGCTGAAAGACATTCCCGCCGGGGAACGGCCGCTCTGCGTTACGGTAAGCGAGGCCGGGGCAAGCGTCTACAGCGCCTCGGACGCGGCCATAAAAGAATTCCCCGATTTGGACGTGACGGTAAGGGGCGCGGTGTCAATCGCCCGCCGCCTGCAAGACCCCCTGTCGGAACTCGTGAAGATAGACCCCAAATCCATCGGCGTCGGGCAGTACCAGCACGACGTCAACCAAACGCGCCTCAGGGAGTCGCTCGACGAGGTCGTGGAGAGCTGCGTCAACCGCGTGGGCGTGGATGTCAACTTAGCGTCGGAAGAACTGCTGAAATACGTATCCGGCCTGAACAGGCTCACGGCGGCGAACATCGTAGGCTACAGGAACCGGCACGGGGCGTTCTCAAGCCGCGCCGAACTGAAAAAAGTGCCCGGACTCGGCGACAAAAAGTTCCAGATGGCGGCCGGCTTCCTGCGAATCCCCGGCGCCCAAAACCCCCTCGACGACTCGGCCGTCCACCCGGAGTCCTACAACATCGTGAAAAAGATGGCCGAGCGGCTAAACGCGGATATCGGCGGGCTAATTTGGAATACGGCGCTGCTGAAGAGCGTCAATAAAGACGATTTCGTGACGAAGGACGCGGGGCTGCCCACGATAACCGATATATTAGAGGAGCTGGAGAAGCCCGGACGCGACCCGCGGGAAGAGTTCAAGTACGCGAGATTCGACGACAGCGTGACGGAAATAGCCCACTTGCGCGAGGGGATGATTCTGGAGGGGGTAGTGACAAACGTGGCCAATTTCGGCGCTTTCGTGGACATAGGCGTCCACCACGACGGCCTGGTCCACATATCGGAGCTGTCGAACGCCTACGTTTCAGACCCCAAAAAAGTGGTCAAGGCCGGCCAGTCGGTGCGAGTGAAGGTGCTGAAAGTCGACGCGGAGGCCAAAAGGGTGGCGCTGTCCATGAAGCTGGGCTGAACGGAAAGCGCGGTAAAAACGCGCTTTTTTCAACCGCGATGTGCCGTACGTGCCCGTTTCTTCGCGGGTAAGGTTTTTCGTGCATTCTTGCGTTGCAATGTGATTTCGCCGAACGCGGCGGTTTTACCGGCATTTGCCCGTGTTTTGGCTACAGCCTCGTTTTCCATACGCAACTTATTGTAACTTTCGAGATAAAACAATTCGTGCGCCAACGGAAGTACGGACAGTTTTCTGTCTTCTCGCTGGTAACGCAACTCCACCGCCCAAATATACAGGTACTTTTGCCGAGTTACGTGTATGATATCAGGCAACACAAAACCCTTATTATCGTCTAGAAATTCGGCCAAAGCGGTATCTTTATCCTCACCTATAAAGATACCTAAAACGATAAGCCCGACCTGAATTGCCAAATGCTCCCGCATAAGCGTTTTGGAGAGCGTAACGTCTCTTATTTCCAATTTTTCCAAAAAGGCTATGATAAAAGCCGCCGCGCACTTATGACGGTCCAAACGCTCGTCCGAACGCTTCATGTAGCTTTGTTTGACATTATTCCTAATGGATGTGTACCTGTCACAAATGCTTACCGCCGACTTCCGCAGAGCGTCAGTCAGTAAAACACGATACTTTTTTTTCAAAGAGGCGGCGGCGTCTATCTCTTTGATAAGCCTGTCAAAAATCGCGAAAAACGTACTGTTATCAGCCATACTTCACTACCCGTAAAAGTTCCATTGTATTGTACGCTTTCAAAATACCGTTATTCTTTCTGATAATCCTATCCAAACAGTAGTCAGAATTAACCAGCACGCCCCTGCCGGACGCAACCTTGACGCCACGCTTCCCCCGAAGCGATTTTGCGCCGGCCCGCCCCTCGGAAACCCTCTTACCGATTGCCCCCGACACGCTCTCCGCCTCAATTCCGGCTTGCCTCACAAACGCGTTAAGAGACTCTACCCGCTCTTCCATTACCCGAACGCGGACAGGTAAGACCGCGTCTTTCGGGTGGGCGATACATTGCGCTTTCAACCGTCTTAACGCCTCGCCGGATTCCGCAAGCTGCTTTTTTAAACGAATAACAGTGTCGGCCATACCCAAACCTTTCCGTTATGTTACAATTTTAAATATATCCGCCTTATTACTCAAGCCGAGACCAAAATACCGTTGCGCCGTTTCAAACAAATTAACACCCTTGTTTATCGGCTCCACTCGCACAAAACAATAATCTTTCTTGGTATAACTCGGCGCACAACACTTAATTATCCTCTCTTCCTTATCGGTACGATTACGTACCGCAGACCGCTCGTATAAACACAGTACGTCAACATATTCCGGACAGTACCTGCGGGTAGCAAAGCTACCGTCTACCAATATCGTCAGCGGCACACCTATTCTAAGCACAGTTCCACACCACCTCCGCAACCCAGGACACAAATTCTTCTCCCTCTGCCAGCAACTCTTCTTAGGAAAGTAGATTTCGCTCGCAAATTGCCAGTCAACATCTTTCAGTTTTACATCGCGTATCACCGCCCCGCCTATTAGCGGTTCGTCCGAATTCCTGTAATTCATCTTGGAACGTCAACCCCCCCGGAACACCCGATAAACCAAAGCCATATCACACGTTAAAAGATACCGACAGCCCCCCCAAAACAACCCGTAATCAGACCTCTACATACTAAAAATATATTTTACCGCTATCGCAAAAAGCAATTTTTTAGGATTCTTCAATAGCAAATATAATAAAAACGACCTGACGGGCTATAACTTTTTTGCGAACATCCCCCAAAAACCTCCCCCAAGCCCCAAAAACGCCCCAAAACACCCCCAAAACCCGCCCGCCCACAAAAATTTTCACTTTTCACAAAAAAAACCTTGCATTAACCCAAAATTCGTGGTAAAATGAAATTGTACAGGGCGGATACGGGCTGAAAATCGGATTAAAAAACGGTTTTAACGGCAAAACCACCCAAATTGAGCTGAAACGCGGTTTCTGACCGCGAAACGGGGCCGAAAACCCCAAACTAAAGTAGGATTAAGGACAAAGAAAATGTACGCCAAAACCGCCAAAATGCCGAAAAACACGAAGCCCAACGGCCAAAACACACCAAATGGCGGGATTACTGTCTATAAAAAACGTTCCTTTAAAATAGACATGAATTGCCCCGAAAACCCAAATACAAATAACACCCCGTCCACCGCGCCAAACCGCGCCGCGAAACCGGCGCCGGCGGCCCCTTCCGGCGGCCTTGCCGGCCAGCGCCCGCGAATGGGCGGAACAGTCCGCGACAGGCGGATTGGGGAGCGTTTAACTGTGGAATTTAACGCCGTACAACTTTATCACTTTTTTTCCAACCCTTTTAAAGGAGGTATGTTATGTCTCGTTTCTTCAAAAAGCAGGGCTTCACTCTTATCGAGCTGATGGTCGTTATCGTCATCATCGGGGTGCTGGCGTCGCTTGCGATTCCCAGGTTCTCGGAGGCTTCGGCGAAAGCTAAGGTGGCGGAGGCGCCGCGGGTATTGGCGTCGTATGAGTCGGCGTTCCTGGCGGCTGTAACGGAATTGCCTCCGTCAAGCGTTGATGCTATATCCGCGTCTGATTTGATTTTCGAAACACCCACGGACAGCAAATGGTTTACGTATGATGCGAATACACCAAAACAATGTTCAGCTAAGGCGTTGGGAAATATGGGCTCGTTCATAGCTAACGACTGGATTATAACGGGGTATAGTGTGGATGGCGGCAACTTTACACATGGACAAGCGTCTGCTGATGTCGTCAAGAAGATGATTCCCAATTTCATCAAATAAACTAAATATTGCACCTATGGATTGCTTCGGCGCTTTGCGCCTCGCAACTTGTTTATCTCGCCGCAAGGCAATGACGTCATTGCGAGCGAAGCGAAGCAATCCATAATTCTAAAACGGCGCAACATTTAATTGGTTTTTCAGATAATCAAGCGTCAGGCTAAAATCATCGGTGTGTTAAAATCAACGCTGGGGCGGTCTTGCCCTGCGTTGATTTTAACTCGAACAAAGGCGCGTCCCTAACGCGGAGCGGTAATGGGAAATTCCACAATAATATTGCTAATAAGATATTTCAACATCCTCTCGACGACCGTAATGGCCTTTTTCGCCGTTTACGGCGCAATCGCCCTGTTCGGCAAAAAGTCAAACCTCAACATCTTCCGCGGAAACGCCTTCATCAGGG
This sequence comes from Chitinispirillales bacterium, assembly GCA_031283085.1. Lineage (GTDB taxonomy): Bacteria > Fibrobacterota > Chitinivibrionia > Chitinivibrionales > Chitinispirillaceae > GUT77. The sequence continues at coordinate 27,855 of JAITCM010000086.1, forward strand.
CGTTTTGCGCCGCTTCGCTTCTCGCGTTTATTTTGGAGGCCACGCTTTTCAATTTCCAGCATTACTTAAAATATTTCGCGGACGGCGAATTTCACACCTTGGGGGTTTCCCCGATGGATTCCACCGTTATTTTGACATCCGACGGTACCGCGGCAGAGAAATTTTTCAAGAAAAAGTGGAACGCGGCGACGGATTCCGCGGCGGCTTTGATTTCCGGCGGCGCTTTGCCGGAAGCGTCTTTCAAAGAAAACGGGGACAGCACCGAAATTTACGGCGGGGTAATTTTCAAGAATCTTAACAGACGGGTTACTTCCGTATTCATCGAACCGGTTTTCAGCAAGACGGAATTGATACAGGTCGGTTTAAAAACCACCGATATATCGCATACAGGCGGCGGCGTGACGACAATTTACAGGGGATTGCCTCATACCGGCTATATTCCGCTTCAGCGCTGCGGAAAGATTTCAGAGCTCGAAATCGCGCTTGCCGGCGCCAATACCGCCGGGGCGTCCAAAATTACGATAAATAAGCAAATTCCCCTTTATTTCAGCGGTTTGCGCCTTATTGTCGTAACGCTGCTCGTTTTCGCGCTTATACTGTTCGCGCATAAGCCGCTTCGCGCCGGGATATCGTATCTTTTGTTTGAGTACAGGTTTAATCCCGCTAACAGGAAACAAAATCTTATTTACGCGTTTTCCGCCGGAGCGCTCATCATATTTTCATGGATTTGCGCCTATACCTCCGTTGTGGACGACGAGGTTCAGGCGAAGCAGTACAATAAGTACTTGGTTGACGCGCTCATAGCCGGAAGGGCGCATTTGGAAGCCGGAAACCCCGAAAAAATGCTATACGCGGAACGCCCTTACGATGTGCGATGGTTAGAAAATAACAAATACGAAAGAGACGTTGACTGGATGTCGGACTGGGTTTATTACAAAGGAAAATTTTACTGCTACTTCGGTGTCGTTCCCGCGCTACTGCTTTACGTTCCGTATAATTTAATTACCGGCAATTACCTCTCCAATCACGGTGGGATTTTCATCTTTGCCGCGATTTCAATAATCCTGCTGGCAAGACTGTGGCGATTTCTTGTTAAAAAATATATGCCGGACGTCCGGTTCATGTTTTACCTGCTTTCATTTTTTACCCTGTTTTTCGCGAGCGGCTGGTTTTGCCCGTTACGGTTTACAAGATTTTACTCCATAGTGTCGTCCGCTGGGTTTATGTTTGTAATCGCCGGTATTTTATTGCTCTTTGAATCGGTTGAGCGGGATAAGCCCGACCGTTCCAAGCTGTTTTTCGCCTGCGCCTGCTTCGCGCTGGCCGTGGGATGCCGCCCTCATCTGCTTTTCGCGTCGCTTACTGTCCCGGTTATTTTATGGAAGCGCAAACTGTGGAAATACCTGCCGCTCGCGGCAATTCCATATATGGCGGCCGCGATTCCAATGTGCGTATACAATTACGCCCGTTTCGGCTCGATTTTGGATTTTGGGTTTCATTACAATATGACCACCCTCAATACCGGCGCGCACAGTTTATTAAATCCCATAGGAAAAATGATAAATATAATCAGCGCTTCTCTGTCCTACCTGTTTACAGTAAACAGATATTCGCTGTTTTTCCCATACGTCGAATCGCTTCCGCAGCACGACAGGTTTCTTTGGGCGATTCCGAAATTCCATGACAGGGGCAGCGGTATGCTCAATTTCCCGATAGTGCTGTATTTATTTTTCTTCCTCAAAAGCATCATAATCAAGCGATACCGTTCCAAAACGTTTTACATATCCGCGGTATTTTTGGCTATCGCCGCGATTTTAATAGTTGTCAACTCGTATCTTGTGGGTTTTTCGGGGAGATACACGATAGATTTCGCGTTTTTCATTATCCTCCCGTCCATATTTTGCGCCTATTACCGGTGCGCCGGCGACAGCGGCGACATCGGCGACGTTCAGGCGCGTACAGACGGTATTTCTGTCAGGCTCCGTTATAAAGCCACATACATTTTGTTGGCGTTTAGCGTATTTGCTGGCCTGTTCCTTTTCGCAACCACAGTCACCAACGACATTACGCCGGGTAATCCGGTCCTTTATCAATATCTGCGCCAATCCCTTATCCTTTTCGGCATCGTATGATTTCGACGCCGGCGCGGTTTTTCAAACAAAGGGGCACAAGGTTATGGAAAGTTCCGCGATAGCGTTAATCATACGATACTTCAATATCGCGTCGACCGCGTTCCTTGCCTTTTTCGCGGTTTACGGTCTAATCGTCATCTTTGGGGGAAACTCGCGTATAAACGCTTTTCGCGGCAGGATGTTTTTATCGGCGTTTTGCGCCGCGTCGCTTTTCGCGTTTGCCGTAGAAACGGTATGTTTCAATTACAGGCACTATTTGAACTGTTTCGCCGGCGGGGAGTTTCACACAACTGAGGTTTCGCCGCAAAATCCGGCTGTTCTTTTGACTTCGGACACCGTTACCGCGAAGATACTGGCCGACAGGGGCGGCGACGCGATAAACGCGAGCGGGGTAACGTTCACAAATCTTGACCGGCGCGTTACTTCGGTGTTTGTTCAACCTGTTTTCAATAATCTCGAGCGGATGGATATGCGTATCAGGTGGACGGATGAAGAATGCACGCGGGAGCTCAAGAAGACGCTGTACAGGGCGTTGCCTCACGAAAACCACACGGCCGTCCAGACCTGCGGGAATGTTTCGGAGCTTACGGTCATATTTCCGGGGCGGTTTTTCTTTGACGGGGTATCTCAAATAGCCGTAAACCGGCGGATACCGTTTTATTTCAGCGGGCTGCGCCTTTTTGCCGTAACGCTTCTGTTTTTCGCGGTTATTTTGTTTGCGCGCAAGCCGCTTCGGGCCAAGGCGTCGTATTATTTGTTTGAGTATAAGTTTGACCCGGCGAACAGAAAACAAAACGCGGTTTACGCGGGGGCGGTTATTTTGATTATATTGTTTTCGTGGTTTTGCGCCTGTACCTCCATCTCGGAGACTACTTCGGATTCCATAATGAATCGGCAGTACAATATGTATCTGGTTGACGCGTTCATAGCCGGCAGGGTGAATATCGATTTCGGCCACCCTGAAAAGCTGCTCAACGCGGAGCGCCCTTACGATTATCACTGGCGTTTGGCGAACGGTTACGAGCTGGGCGTCGATTGGGCGTGGGACATCGCCTATTACAAGGGGAAGTACTACACCTATTACGGCCCTGTTCCGGCGGTGCTACTTTACCTTCCGTACAGGCTCGTTACGGGGAATTATCTGCCGCACCACGCTGGGGTGTTTGTGTTTGCCGCGATTGCCGTGGTTTTTATGGCGCTGCTTTGGCGTTTTTTAGCCAAAAAGCATATGCCTGACGCGCGGTTCGCGTTTTTTCTGCTCTCGTTTTCGGCGCTGTTTTTCGTAAGCCATCTCTCCGCCTGTTTAAGGTACGCCACGGTTTGGACGATAGTGCAGGCAGCCGGAATCGCGTTTGCCGCGGCCGGGACGTTTTTCTTGTTTAAGTCCGCCGATAAGGAGAAATTAAATCATTTTGAGTTATTTTTAGCGTGCCTCTGTTTCGCGCTTTGCGTCGGCTGCCGCGCCAATATGCTCTTTGCGTCCGTTCTCGTTCCGGCTGTTTTGTGGAGGCGCGGGTCGTGGAAGTTAGCCGCGTTTGTTCTGATACCGTACATCATGGTCGCGGTGCCGCTTATGCTCTATAATTACGCCCGTTTCGACTCCGTTTTCGAGTTCGGGCACAGGTACTGCACCGGCACCGGCAACGGGCTTGCGGCCCCGTTGCTGAATCCTCTCGCGAAAATCCACCGGACGTTCATAACGCTCGTATTTTACTGTTTTCGTTTATACAACTATTCGCTGCATTTTCCTTTTGTCGAGCTTGTTCCGCCGGGCGGCCTCATTACGTCCGCCTTCGGTTTCGTTTGGCTCTATAACAGCTGCGGCGGGCTGATAAATTTCCCGATACTGTTCTGCCTGCTCTATCTGTTTAAAAAAGTTTTTTCGGTTAAACCGCGGGAAAAGCCGGACGGTTTATATTTAGCGGCGGTGTTTTTCGTTATCGGCGCCGTTATGATAATTCTGTTTTCAACGATGGGCATATTTCACGGAAGATATTTGACGGACTGCGCGTTTTTCCTTACGCTCTCGTCGCTGTTCTGCGCGTACCACTGGTGCGGCGGGCACGGCGCGGCCCGCCTGAAGGCCGTTTACGCGCTGCTCGGCGTCAGCGTATTCGTTGGGATGTTCCTGTTTGTAACCATGTGCGACATTATGGGCCTGGATTATTACGACCCGGCGTTATACCGTTACCTCGAATACTCGCTTGGCGTCATTGAGCGCTTTTAAAACGAGGGCGTGATTTGGGAAAGTTCAACAATCGCCATACGCCCAAAGCCTCTCAAAAGACACCAAAACCCTTAAAACGGCGTCCAAACGCGGTTTTTGCGGGATTCGGAGCGAATTCAGGCGGGATTCCGGGGACGTTCCCAAAAAGTTAAAAAACAAGTTGACTTAAGCAGCGTAAATATGGTATCTTATAATGACAAGCGTGTAGAATACTTATTTCTACAGGTGCCCATACAAAAGGAGGCTAATATGCCGATACAATTCAATATTAACACGCAAAAAGCGATAGAATCCGTTTTATGGGTCATTCAAAACGGCGAATCCAATATGTACAATATTTGGAAGATACTCTTTTCCGCCGAAAAATATCACATTAATAATCATGGACGGCCAATAACCGGGGACAGGTACATCGCTATGGGATATGGGACAGTCCCAAGCTGGCTGTACAACGCAACAAATACGGAGAAGAGCGGGATGGGCTTTTTTAGACAAGATAATTCTTTAGTCGCCGAACGTAACCCGATGATGGACTATCTGTCCGCGTCAGATGTGAAAGCTTTGAAACACGGCTTTGATGAGTATGTCGGACTAAGTTTCAATTCAGTCATGGAAAAAAACCATGGAGAACCCGCCTGGAAAAAGAATTATACCCGCAACAGCGGCACACCGATACCTTTTGAAGATATTATTGAGGAAGAGTGGTTGAAAGAAGAATTGTCTTTGTTTTCCAACAGTTTGGTGTTGTAATATGTCGAATATATCCGAAGTGTTTGTGATAGATGTCAGCGGGGTGATTGAATACAGAGATAAAAAACATTGTGTGTGCGTATCCGTAACATCTGACAAATATCTTTTAATAAACACGAGTCATCGCAATATATACGATGATTTTGAGATAAAATCAGCTGACTACGCATTTCTGAAACCTAAGAATCGTTTTGTATGTTGTTCTGAACTGCATGAATTTAAGTCCGATAAAATTATTAAAAGTGTAGGTAATCTTAATCGCGGTGATATGCTAAAAATTATCGATAAGATACAAAACTCCGAATATATAAAGAAGAAAGACAAAGATTCTGTCGTAGCCGAGCTTAATACGTGGCTATTGAACAGTCATTGAGGAGAGGAACCGAGCCCCCGAATAAACTCCATCGAATTAAACGCCGCGCGGATATCGAAATGACGCCGGCAGTATCGCAGCAGCTGCTCCGTCGCGTTGACACAGTCGTTCATGGAATAACCGTTGTATGCCCCCGCCGCGCTTTCGGCGCTTATGAGCTTTACAATACGCGAATCAACGCCGCTGTCCTTGCAATTCTGCGCGTCAATGCCGAATCCGGTATGCTCGCAGTAGCCGCCGATAAAGCGCCACAGCAAGAGAAACGCGGCGTTCATGTTATCGGCCGCCGTATTAACGGTTTCGGCACAGTCCAATCCGGTAAAAAAGCGTACCAGCAAATCAAACAGTTCCGGATGCGGCGACGGTTCCGTTATCGATTTCAGGCAGAGTTCTATGGCGACATCGCGCAGCGCCGACTTTGTTATGTCGGCCCGGATGCCGTGGAAGAAATTTACCACGTGTAAACTGCCCAGCGTGTGCAATTCGCGGTTGGGCCTGTGGTAGAGGAGCGCCTCCAAAAGCAAGCCTCTGTCAAGCGGCGTTGGTGAGGATTTGCCGCCGCTCCGGCGCACCCCTTTCGCGATTCCGTGCACAAGGCCGCGCGAGCGCGTGAAGACGCGCAGGATGCAGCTTGTCTCCCTGTATGGGGCGACGGAGAGGACGACGGATTCCGTTTTTTCGGCGCTAATCGCTCACCTCCACGAATTTGACTATTTTTTCCTCTTTGCGCGCCATGCCGATTTTCTCCCTCGCGATTCTCACTATGTACGCGGTATCGCTTTCGAGCCTCTCTATCTCCGACCTGAGCGAGTCGGCCTCGGCTTGGGCGGCCTTTATGTTTAGCGTGAGCTCGCGGTCTTGCCTGTAGGCGCGGTATATGTCCAAGAAGCCCTGATTCATAAACGTCAGTATGACAAGCACGGCAACGGCGGCGGCGGTTCCCGCGGCTATTATTAAGAGGCGCGTTTTGTTTTTCAGCAAAGCGCCCTCCTAAACTGCTGCCCCCCGATTTGTGTCACAAAGCCTTTTAGCTCCATGTTCAGTAATATCGCCAATAGCCGCGGAATGTCCACGCCGCACGCTTCCGAGATTGTGTCTACCCACTGCGGTTCGTTTGACAACACGTCCCAGACCGTTATTTCGTTTTCCGGCAGCGTGGGCGGCGGCTCGCTCCTTATGCTTTGCGGAGGGGCGGTCAGCAGCGGGGCGAAGGAAACGGAGGAGATGTGTTCGAAGACGTCCGCCGCCGATTTGACAGGTACGGCTCCGTCTTTTATCAGTTTGAACGTACCGGCGCTCATCGGCGAGTCTATCGGGCCGGGAACGGCGAAGACGACCCTGTTCTGCTCAAGGGCGTAGCCGGCGGTTATCAGCGCCCCGCTTCTTTCGCCGGCCTCCACGACGAGCACGCCGCAGGAGATGCCGCTTATCACGCGGTTGCGCCGCGGGAAATTGTACGATTCCGGGATGGTGCCGGGGGGAAACTCGGAGACGAGGGCGCCCTTTTCGCAGATACGTTTGGCGAGCCCCCTGTTCTCCGGCGGATATACGCGGTCTATCCCGCAGCCTAAGACGGCTACGGTCTTGCCGCCGAGTTCAAGGCAGCGCTCGTGGGCGGCGGTGTCCACGCCGACGGCAAGCCCGCTGACAATCACGGCGCTGCCGCAAAGCTCGGCGGCAAGCATACGCGTACAGGCGACGCCGTAGGGAGTGGGGCTGCGCGTCCCCACGACGGCGAGCGCGTGGCCGCCCAGCACGGAGAGGTCGCCCCTCACGTAGAGCACCGGCGGCGGCGCGAATATCTCCCTTAGATAAACGGGGTAGCCGCCGTCGGTCTGAATGAGTACCGAAACGTCGGCCCGGCGGCATCTTTCAATCTGCGCCTCGGCCTCGTCAAGCAGCTTTTCCGGAGCGCGGAAAGCGTCGGCGCTCTTGGGCGGGACAAGCTTCTTATCAAGCAAAAGCGGCAGCGGCGCCCCAAGCGCGCCCTCAGGCGAGCCGAAAGCGTCCACCAGCCGCTTTATGCGGGTAGGTCCCAAACCGGGAATATTGTTCAGGGCTATCCAGTACTTGTGCATTTCCCTTTAATATACATCATATACAGCCGGATATACAACTGTCGCCGGCATTGAATTTGAGAGGCTGTCTCAAAATCTGTGTAAATTAGTTTTGGTTGATATAACTGGATTGCCTACGGCGAGATAAACAAGTTGGCTTCGCCGAGATAAACAAGTTGCTTCGCTACGCTCGCAATGACCGTCATTGCGAGGCGCGAAGCGCCGAAGCAATCCAGAAAGTCACAACTCTTAAAAAAACATTTACACAAAATTTGAAACTGTCTCAAATTTGATTCTACAGGCTTCATTATGTTATATTATATTAACTGTTATAATCCTACACTATACGGAGGCCTGTTAAATGACGGCTAAGGCTGAGGGCCGGAAGAAGACCGCTACCATCCGCGTCGCCGGTATGTTCTGCCACGGCTGCGAGGACACCATACGCGCCAAGTTACGCGCGGTAAGCGGCGTCTCAGACGTCGCGGTCAACTACAACAAGGGGACGGCCGTCGTTACCTACGCCCCCGGCGCGGTAACATTCGACGATATTTGCTCCGCAATCAACGCCCTGGGTTACGAGGCTTTGGGGGAGTACGCCGCCGCGGAGCGCCCCCGCGCCGACTGGAAACGCGCCGCCGGGATGATTATCATCATCGCGGCCGTTTACATCGTGTTGCAGCAGTACGGGCTGTTGAAGATGCTCCTTCCGAGGCAGATTGCCGCCTCCGCCGACGCCATCGATATGAGCTACGGGCTTATATTCTTAGTCGGCCTGGCTACCTCCGTGCACTGCGTGGCGATGTGCGGGGGGATAAACCTTTCGCAGTGCCTTACGGCCGGCGGCAAGGGCGGCGCCGCCGGTGCCCGTCTCTCGTTCCTGTGGCCGTCGCTGCGGTACAACACGGGGCGCGTGGTGTCATACACGCTCCTTGGGGCCGTCGCCGGCGCGGTTGGCTCCGCCATCACCTTTTCCATCAACATGCGGGGCGTACTGAACCTTATCGCCGGCGTGTTCATGGTCGTCATGGGGGTAGGTATGCTCGACATTTTTCCGCAAATGCGCAGATTTATACCTAAGATGCCGAAGTTCGTCTCCCGATGGACCGGCGCCGGAGCGTCGTCGAACAGGGGGCCGCTGATTGTAGGGCTGCTCAACGGTTTCCTCCCCTGCGGCCCGTTGCAGGCTATGCAGTTTTTCGCCCTGTCCACCGGCAGCCCCTTAAAGGGCGGACTGGCCATGGGGCTCTTCTCGCTGGGTACCGTGCCGCTCATGTTCGGGCTTGGGACGTTCGGGTCTTTTGCCGGACGGGCGTCGCGGCGCGTGATGACCGCGGGCGCCGTGATGGTTGCGGTGCTGGGCCTCTGTATGCTGTCGCAGAGCTGGAACCTCTTCGGCCTCCCCTCCGGGGGTATGCCGCTGGCAGCCGTCACCGTCCCGCAAGACTCCGGAAACTTCGGCATAAAGCGCGGCCACCTGCTGGTGAACAGTACGCTCCTGCCCTACACCTACCCGTCCATAACCGTGGAGGCCGGCCGACCGGTCAGGTGGGAAATCGACGCGCCTGTCCGTAACATAAACGGCTGCAACAACAGGTTTTTCATACGCGAATACGGTATAGAGCACGAATTTCGACCCGGCAAGAACGTTATTGAGTTCACCCCGACCCGGCCCGGCAAGGTACCCTACACCTGCTGGATGGGGATGATACCGGGGATGATAACTGTGGTGTCCGGCGGCGGAGATACACCGACCGCCGCCGCCCCGCAAGCCGCGGGCACAGGGAACGACTCCGGCAAATTCGGCATAGACCGGGGCCCGCAGTTAGTAAACAGCACGCTCCAGCCGCGCTCCGCCTACCCCTCCATAACCGTAGAAGTCGGCCGACCGGTCAGGTGGGAGATTGAGGCGTCGCCCTTCAGCATAAACGGCTGCAACAACAGGATAATCATACCCGAATACAAGATAGAGTACGCGTTCAAGCCGGGCAAGAACGTGATAGAATTCACTCCGAAACGGGTGGGAAAGGTGCCGTACTCCTGCTGGATGGGGATGATACCGGGGATGATAACGGTGGTGGACAGCGTGAAGCCAAACAATTAAAATCTAACCGCGCCCAATCGGAGGAACGTAAGTATGCAGGTAAACGGAAAACAGGCTCCCCTGCCCCGCGACAACGGCAAAGCCGTTACCCTCAAAGGCTTTTTGGAGGCCAAAGGTTACGACCCAGCCTGCGTCGCCATTGAGAAGAACGGCGCAATAGTCGACAAAAAATCCCCGGATTTCGGTTCCGAACCGCTCCGCGACGACGATGTTCTGGAAATTGTCTACTTTATGGGCGGCGGGTGAACTCAAAAAAGAGGGCGGCACGGAGGACCGCCCCGGTCAACACATCAGCTACCCAGCTTCGCCCCCGACGTCCAATTATCGAACTCTTTCATAACCGAGTCGTATGTGTCTTTTGAGACCTGTGGGAGATTGTCGAAGCCGCCGTACATTTTGGCGACCGCGTCGAAGCCGGCCTGGACGCCCTTCCGCAGATTATTGATGGTGCTCTCCGACGCGCCGGAACCGGCTAAAGCCTTTGCGAACTCCATTATGCGGTCGGTCGTCTTCTTTACGCCGAAATAGCCGTCCTCGCCCGTGAGTTCCCGGGCCTTGGCGCGCGCCTCGTCGCTGACCTGGAAGTCGTTGAGGTTGACGCCGCCGGCCTTGCTATTGGCGGCCGTCGCCCAAAAGGCCTGGCCCTGGGGACCGGATGTTCCGCCTACGATACTCTCGACCATACCGCGCATGGACGCGTAGTGCGCGTCGGCCATACTCTGCGCCTTCTGCAACGCCGCCTCTTTGGAGTAGACCGCTTTGTCCGCCTTGCCATCCGCCTTAGCCCCCGCCGTGTACTGGTCGGCGACGACGGCCGCGGCGGCACCCGACGTACCGCCCTTGCTGACACCCCTCTTGGCGTTCAAATTCTGATAATAGGCCTGCGTGGCCCCTGAACCGTTAACATTTCCAGTGGCAGAACTCATAATAGGCTCCTTTCAACTGCGTGACGTGTGAATGTGATTGGCAACCGTGACTGGGGCAACAGCTAACCCTGCTATGTTTATCGGCACTTTGGCCGGTAACCTTTATATGTTTTTTTATTTTTTCTATAAAGAAAGGGCGGCCACGCCGGACCGCCCGCACACCGTCAACCGCCGCGCGCGCGCTACTCTTCAATCTTTTCCATCTCCTTCTTGAGCCTCTCTATCTCCGCGTCAAGCTCCTTGGACTGCTCCGCGGCTTTCTTGGCGCCGCTGCCGCCGCTCATGCCCATTATCTTCTGCACGGTCGCCAGCGCGTATTCGACGTCGTCCTTGACCTGGTCTATGGTACGCGAGAAGAAAGTTCCGCGTTGGTACTCGTGGCGGTAGCGCTGGTGTTCGTGGAAGCCCTTTACGAAGTCGCCGCTCCTGTTCTTCAGGCTGTCGAGCACGGAGGTCAGGTGCGACGTTTGGCCTATTTGGGAGTAGCCCTCCACGCGGTCGGCGAGCTGCGAGTACGCCAAACGGTTGTTGTCGTACCGCAGGGTGCGCACATTCAACGAATCCTCCGGCGGTGGAGTGAGCTTTTCGCAGAGAGCGTTGGCGGATTTCAGGGTTTCAAGCGCCTTGGAGTAATCTTTTTGGAGCAAATATCCGTAGGACTGGAGCAACAGCCCTTCCGCGCGCAGAACGGCGTGCTGCGTCGTATTCTGTAACGTTCTTCCGACGTTTATACAGTCGCTCCACTGGCGCGCCTTGAGCGCCGTCCAAGCCTGGCCCAAAAGCGCGTCCTCGGTGTAGTAGCTGTTTGACGGTACCTGCCTCAGCGCCGTAACGGCCTTGGAGAGCGCGTTCTCCTCGTAGAATATGAAGCCCATGAAGAGGTAGCTTCTGTTGACCATTTCTTGGGCCTGTTTTGTCTTGGGCGCGGTGTTAATGACATTTTCCAGGGCGGCGATTACATCCTTGATGTCGCTGCCGAGCACCGCGTGGGTGACGGCCGCGGCGTGCTGCGCGAAGATGTAGTCCGGGTGGGATTCGGGGACGACCGAGAATGCCTGCAGCGCCTTGCGCAACTCGCCGTTCTGCAGGTATATCTGTCCCATGATATAGGTGCCGTGGAAGCGCAGCGAGTCGGGGACGCCGGGTTTGTTCAGCTCCACGAACTGGCTCGTCGCCTGCGGGAAGTCGTTGTTTCTGTAGTGTATCCGCATGAGGCCGAGGTCGGCGTACGGGACTACCTCGCCGTTCGGGTAGGCCTCCTTTACCTTGCTGTAGTTGTCGATGGCCCGTTCGCGCATATCGAGCTGCTCCTGACAGTCGGAGCGGAAGAGGCTCACCCAGTCGTTCCTGAAGAAGTCGGGAAACTCGACCATAAGGCGGCTGAAGATGAAGAAGGCCTCCCAGTATTTGCCCTCCGCGTACAGTTTGCGTCCGCGGTTGTAGAGTTCGTTGGGGTTGAGCGAGGCCATCCGCGCCACCCTGCGGGCGAGTTCTTCCTCGCGGTGCCGCCCGAAGTCGGCTTTGACATATAAAGAGTGGCTCGTCGCGTCGCTGTTCTCTTCCGTCATTACATTGTATTGATAGTAGATGGCGAGGTCGCGCCCGCGGTTGAAAGACGGCATTTGGGCGCCGAGCGCCAGACCCCAGTGCCCCAACACGTTTTCGTCGAAGCCCATTATGAGGTAGGCCTTGAACATCCGCATCGCCCAGTAGCCGACGCGCCAGTTGAGCTCCCATTCCATGGATTTCGCGAAGCTCTCAAGCCCCGGCCCGGACGCTTCGAAGTTTTCGGCCTTGGAGAAGAAATCCTTCAGGTCGAACTCGAGATAGTTCTCCACGCGGTTCTCCCAAAACTTTGAATAGCCGGTGAGGCGCAGGTTGCGCGCGTACTCGGCGGTGGATTCGAAATCAAATAACGATTTGCCCATGGTAGGAGCGATGAGGTTCTGCGTGGCGAGCCCCACGATATGTTCGCCCAGTACCGGGTGTTTGTAGAGCCGGTAGGCCGCGCCCAAGTCGATGCCCGTCCCCACCAGCGGGTCGCCGAAGTCCGTTTGGTAGGCGAAGTTGAGGTTCGCCCCCACGATAAGGCGCTGCCAGATATGCCAGGCGTATCCGAACGAAAATACGAGGTTTGTGTTGCTCAGCGACGTTTTCGTATCGGCGCTGAGTTTTCCGGTGTTCCTGTCGAACTCGTCCGCGTAGACCGGCCCCGCGCCCTCCATCAGCATGGTGAACCCGGCGGTGTGGTAGAGTGAGATGGGGTAGTTCACCCCTATCTCGGAGAGCGTGAACGCCCCCTGAAGGACAGGCGCCACGGCCGCCCGCACGGAGAGGTAGTTCTCCTCGGCGATATTGGCCGGATTGCTCAACGGCGAGTACGGATTGTTGAGCGAGCGCCAACGCTGTGTAACGAGATACTCGCCCGGCAGGCCGGCGGCAAAGGCGCCGGAGGCGGCGAGGAAGAGCGCCGGCAGAACGGCGGACGACAGTTTACGGACAAACTCTGAACAAACGTGCGGAAGCGGCATTTCGATAAACTCCAGGCAAGAGACGGTTTTCCACGCCATATAATAAATATACTGTCGGGACGGGCGCGACGCCACGGTTTAAATATAATATACCATACGGGAAAGCCCGTGTCAAAAAAAAGCAAAAAAAAAACATACCCCTTGCTTTCGCCCGCTAAAATAATTATTTTCTTAATGTCTACCGTCTTGGCCGCAACGGCCTTTCTCCCTATCCAAAAACCCTTAACCATATTAGGAGGATTCCCTAAAATGGCCAGTATCAACAAAGTTATCCTGATCGGCAACCTCGGGAGGGACCCCGAGCTTCGCTACACGCCGCAGGGGAGGCCCGTCGTCAATTTTTCGCTCGCTACGACGGAGCACTGGACAAGCAAGAGCGGGGAGAAGCAGGAACGCACCGAGTGGCACAAAATCGTGTTATGGGGGCGGCAGGCCGAGGTAGCCAATCAGTACCTCAAAAAGGGCAGCCCTTGCTACATCGAGGGGCGTATCACCACGCGCTCCTGGGAGGACAAGGACAAGGTGAAGCGCTACAGCACGGAGATAGAGGGCCTGTCTCTGCAGTTGCTGGGCACCCGCGGCGAGGCGCCGGCGCACACACCGGCGCAACCGGACGAGTACTTCGACTCTTTCCCGGAGACAATGACCGAGAGCGCGCCGGCGGGCGGGAGTTCAGGCGGCGGCTCTTCGGGCGGGGACGACGACCTGCCGTTCTAGGCCGATGGCGGCGTCCGCGCCCGCGGGCGCCGTATACTTAAAGAGCGGGCGGCTCTGTCGCCGCCCCTGTACAAAGGCGGCGTCCGCGTCCGTGAACGCCGCATATTGATTATGAACGCCAATATCGCCATATTATCCGCGCTTTGTCTCCTGTTTCTGCTGATGTCGGCTTTCTTTTCGGCGTCGGAGACGGCCATCTTCTCCATTCCACGCGAACGCATAGAGTCTTTCAGGACGCATATTGCGCGTTCCAAGCGGCTTATCTATGAACTCCTCATGGAAGGTCAGCGGACGCTACTGTTAATACTTTTAGGTAATTTGTTCGTTAATATTACCCTCGCGGGCATCGTCAACTCGCTCATGGCCGCCGTTCTCGGCCGCGGCGCGGCGTTTTGGGGTTTCGCCGCCGCGACGGCGTCTATCATCGTCTTCGGCGAAATTCTGCCGAAAAACGCCGCTCTCGGCAGAAACGAGAGGCTCGCCGCCTTCGCCTCCCCAATTTTGTTCTACTTGATGAAGCTGCTCTCCCCCCTGCTCAACATAGCGCTGAGGGTAAACCGTTTCTTCCTGTCGCGTTTCACGCCGCGCTTTCGGGAGAACGCCCCGTTCATCACCATAGGAGAGTTGAAATCCGCCGTGCAAAGCTCGTTTGAGCAGGGCGTCATCTCCAGGTCGGAACAGGGGGTCATAACAAACCTGCTGGACAAGGGGGCGCAACCGGTGAAGCGGATAATGACCCACCGTTCCAGAATACCGCTTTTGCCGCACTACGCCACGGCGGCCGAGGCGCTCTCGGAGCTCTCCGCCCATAAACAGACATTCGCGCTCATCGCCCGCGGGCCGCGCAACCCGCAGGTAACGGGCATAGTCACCCTGTCCGACCTGCTCAAGGCCGCGCCGGGCGACCGTTGCCGGCAGTTGGCCGCGGCCCCCCAGTGGGCGCCCGAAACGATAGCGGCGGCCGACCTCATCAGCTTCATGTTCGCCGAGAAGCAGAACATCGTCTGCGTGGTGGACGAGTTCGGCGGATTAAGCGGCGCCCTTACGCTTATGGACGGCCTGTCCAAGGTGGTGAGCGCAACCTCCAAACGCCCGTTCCGGAGCGCCGGCAACGCCCGCGTCTTCAACGGCCTGCAGGAGATAGACACAATAACCGAGTGGCTGCCGGAGTGCCTGACCGCGCAGGTCAAAGACGCCCGAACCCTAAACGGCTTATTAACGCGCCATTTGGGCAGAATACCGAAAACAGGCGAACGCTTTGACATCGGCGATAAGAAATTTTATATTATGTCTTCGGGGTCTACAAAGATAGAGTCGGTTTTAGTAGTCAGGGAAGAGGGCTAAGGAAGGCTCATTCGGACATTACGGCAAATCAAAAAACAAAAAGAAAGGCTCTAATGAGTACGGAAGTCTTAATGTTGGCGCTTTTGGCCTCAATGGCCGTGATAGCGCTGATGATAACGCTCAACACTCGCGGCAAGTGGCGCGCCACTATCTCCGCCATGCTGTCCGCGTGCCTTTTAGGGTGGACGGTATGGCTATTCACGCTGCAGTTCTCCGCCATAGACAAGGACGAGGCGCAGGGCGAGCGCCGCCGGCTTAGCCTGAAAGACCTGACCCCGCCCAGACAAAACAAAACGCAGCGGTTCTCCGCGTTGTTGGAGGAGGTCAGCGATTTCGCCGCCGAGCTGGAGCAGGTTCAGCTCCAAATTCCGTCCTACACCCACGAGCAGTTATTGGCGCGCGCCGGCACCGTTGAGGCCGGCTTCGAGGCGCTTTTGGGCGAAATTAACGAATCCAAGCCTGTCTTGGACAAATCCCCGGAAGCCGCAAAGATGGTGGACGAGGCCATGGGCGAGCTCAAGGGAGCGTGCCACCTTCTCAAGGCCTACTACTACGCGGAGAACACGGACGGCGAAACAGCCGCGGAGCGCCTGATGAAGCAAAAGGCGCGCGACGCGAACGGGACACTCGTCAAGGTGATTAAGATTGTCAAAAATTACGAAAGCGGTAAGAATGCCGAACGATAACGACCGACACCGGATACTCCGCGTACTCGACGCCAACTTCAACCGCCTCCGCGAAGCGTTGCGGGTCGTGGAGGAGTACTGCCGATTCATAATAGAAGACGAAAGCGTATGCGTCAAACTTAAGGCGATGAGGCACTCGCTCTCAGACATGGAGACGGCCGTCGGACAGAGCGCCCTCCTGGAAGGGCGCGACACGGGAACCGACTGCTTCGCGTCGGCAAGCCGTCCGGAGGAGATGGGCAGGACGAACGCCGAGAGCGTCCTCCGCGCCAATTTCAAACGCGCCCAGGAGGCGTGCCGCGTCATAGAGGAGTATTCAAAACTGTCAACGGCAACGGAACCGGTCAGCCGGCAGGCCAAGGAGACGCGGTTTTCGCTCTACGCGATGGAGAAGGCGTATTTAGCGCCATGATTTCGGCGGCGGTGAGGCCTGTCCAGCGGGATTTGACCGGGAGAAAAAGAATTTATACCTTATTATTTTGGATTTTATTATTTTGATTGTTTGAGTTATTTGATTTAACCGGCCTCGACCGGCGTTGATTTCGATACCCGGAGATTAAGACAATGAACCCGCCAAACGGCACAAACGGACACTGCTTTGAGAGAGCCGTCGTAACCGGCCTCGGCATGGTCTCCCCCATGGGCAACGACGTTTCCGGCTCCTGGTCGGCGCTTTTGTCGGGCGTATCCGCCGCGGCGCCCGTTACGCGGTTTGACTGCTCGCAGTTCAAGACCCGCTTCGCCTGCGAAGTTAAGGGATTCGACCCCGCCGCCTGCTTTGACGCTAAGGAGGCGCGGGGGATGGACCTGTACACGCAGTACGCGGCGGCGGCGGCGGCGCAGGCGTTTGGCGACGCCGGGCTTGAGACCGGGGGCGGCGACCCGTTCCGCCGCGCCGTGATTTTCGCGTCGGGGATAGGCGGGATAAACACGCTGCAGGAGGAGCTCTTCAAGTTTGCGGCGTCGAGCGGCGTGCCGAGATTCTCGCCGTTTATGGTGCCCAAGATGATAGGCAACATCGCGGCGGGGGTTATCGCGTTGAAATACGGTTTCCGCGGGGCGAACTACGGCACGGTGAGCGCCTGCGCCTCGTCGTCCCACGCGTTGGTCGACGCCATGAATCTCATCAGGCTGAGCAAGGCGGAGGTGGTAATCGCCGGCGGCTCCGAGGCGCCGATAAATGTGACCGGCCTCGGCGGTTTCGGCGCTATGCGGGCTCTGTCAACAAGGAACGACGACCCCGCGACGGCCTCGCGCCCGTTCGACAAAGACCGCGACGGCTTCGTCCTCGGCGAGGGGGCGGCGGCCTTAGTCGTGGAGTCCATGAGCCACGCGAAAGCAAGGGGGGCCCGGATATACGCCGAACTCGCCGGCGGCGGGATGACCGCGGACGCCTTCCACTCGACGCTGCCGCATCCCGACGGTATATCCGTTGAAAAGGCTATGGCGTTAGCGTTGAACGACGCCGGGGCGAATCCCGAAGACATCGGCTACATCAACCTGCACGCCACATCAACCCCCGCGGGGGACGGGCCGGAAATCATGGCGGTGGGGCGTCTGTTCAAGAACTCGCTAAAAACGCTGCACGCAAGCGGAACAAAGTCAATGACCGGCCACCTGCTCGGCGGCGTCGGGGCGCTGGAGGCGGCGATTACCGTCCTGTCAATACACAACGGCGTGATTCCGCCCACAATCAATACGGTAAATGTCGAACCTGAACTAAACATCGGTATTGACTTGACGCTTGGTAGCGCCGTCAGGAAAAAGATTGAAGTCGCGATGACGAATAATTTCGGCTTTGGGGGACAGAACGCGAGCCTTGTTTTCAGACGGGTTTAACTGTGAAAACATCCATAAAAAAAATACTGCTGACAGGCGGCGGAACGGCCGGCCACGTAACCCCGAACTTAGCCTTAATCCCCGGACTGAAAGCCGCCGGCTTCGACGTCCACTACGCGGGCACCCATAGCGGCATGGAGCGCGGGCTGGTCGAAAAGGCCGGACTGCCCTACCACTGTATAAGCGCCGGAAAGTTGCGGCGTTATTTTGACTTGAAAAATTTCACCGACCTCTTCAGGATAAAAATCGGATTCATTCAATCGCTCTTTTTGTTGATAAAACTCCGTCCCGCCGTCGTCTTCAGTAAAGGCGGTTTCGTCTCCTGCCCAGTGGTGTGGGCGGCGTGGCTGTGCCGCGTACCCGCCGTCATCCACGAGTCGGACATTACGCCGGGGCTGGCCAATCGGCTGTCAATGCCGTTTGTCAGGAAGATATGTTTCAGTTTCCCCGAAACGGAAGCGCGCCTGCCCGCCTCCAAACGGGTGATGACTGGGCTGCCGGTACGCGAGGGGCTGTTCAACGGCGATGCCGCGAGGGGGCGGGAGCTCTGCGGGTTTGACGACGGCAAACCGGTTATAGCGGTTACGGGCGGGAGCCTGGGGGCAAGCGCGGTAAACGAGGCGGTCAGGGGCGGCCTCAACCGCCTGCTCGACGATTTCAACGTCTGCCATATATGCGGTAAGGGCAACATGGCGCCGGGAGGACGGAAGGGGTACCGTCAATTTGAGTATGCGGGCGAGGAACTGCCTGACCTGTTCGCGATGGCGGACATCGTAATATCGCGGGCGGGCGCCACGACGCTGTTTGAGCTGCTGGCGCTGCGCAAACCCGCCCTGTTAATACCGCTTGGGACCGCGGCAAGCAGGGGCGACCAGATACTGAACGCGGAGTCGTTTGAGAAGCTTGGATACTGTAAGGTATTATCACAGGAAGGGCTAACCGGAGCGATTCTCGCCGAGAGCGTAAAGCGGTTCTTTGATGAGGATAAGGACAGGTGTATCGACGCGATGAAGCGTACGGAATCGGTTAGGGCGGTTGACATGGTTTTGGATGTTATTAAACGGTTAGCCGAACTGTAGATATCAATATCACCCATAATATACGGCGATTTCCTCCTCCTCCTTACGGCTCCACGGGAGCAATTCATGCTCAAACGGCAGTACGGACGCGAACCCGTCCGCCAAACATTCGGCCAACGATTCAAACGTAACTTTTTTGGCTGTCAATTCATCAATACAGCAACTCTTTGCCTTCAACGACTCAACCTGTTTCTCCCGCTCCGAATCGTCAATCCGCAAGTATAAGGGCAGCTTTCGGTAGTTTCCGTTAATCGGTATCGACCCGTGCTGCAGCGTCCCGTCCGCCGTTCTCCTCTGCGCCGACCCTACCAATTTTCTTCCGGCGACCATTATCTCATCCCGGTTTGGAGCGAGGAAGCAGGGCAGTTTGACCTGGCGTCCTATTCCGGCCAATCCGCCGTCGGAGTCGTGCGCCTCGCAATCGATGGACGCTTTGCCCAGCCCCGCCATCAGGCATTTTGAGATGATGCCGTATGTCTCACGTATGCTCCCACCCATCCCGCGGGCGCTTTTGGGGAAGGTCACGCTGTAGGTGATGTCGCCGTCGTGCAACACTGCCCGCCCGCCGGTGATACGCCCTATCCATCCGGCCCCGGCGGCGCCCAGCGCCGCGAGGTCGAACTCGGCTTCAGGTGACTGCATACACCCTATCGTAACGGTCGGGCTAAGCCACGAGTAGAAACGGACGGTAACCCCGTCCCCGGCAACGGCGCAGCGCCTTAGCAGGTAAAGGTCGGCGGCCATATTGAACTCGGCGGTACGCGGGGGGTCGATTATGAATCTCATAATATTGATAAAAATAATACAAGGCCGGCGCGTTACATCAAATAAAAACCTGGCCGAAGGTCATAACCCGCTTATCGCGTTGCCTCAAACAAAAAAATTCCTGACGCCCGATTCTCTATGAATTATTCTTGGCGTTTCCGGGATTATGGCGGGGAAGCGCCTATCGCAATCAATCGCAAAAAAATCACAACTATGATTTTGCGCTTGCGCGTTAATTATATTACAAACATTATGGGTGACCGTACAATAATATCATTCGACTACGCGATAAAGCATATTTTACGCGACAAGGCCAACTTTAACATCCTTGGCGGCTTTCTGACGGAGCTGCTCGGACGTAAGGTT
>JAITCM010000096.1 GCA_031283085.1 Chitinispirillales bacterium
TTCCTCTTTTCAGGGGGAGACCCCCTGAAAAGGGGAAACGTTGAGGAAGGGGTTCTTCTGTGGCGGGGCGTTGCGGGGTGTCCCCCGCAGGGGTGGGTAGCGGAATAAAATATAGCGGCATAGCCGCTATATTTTATGTAGCGAGGGAGGGGCGTAGCCCCTCCCCTTAAAATATCTTTTGATTATTTGATTAAAAGTCTTTTTCCACAATCTCCACCCCCCGCCTGCAAATCTCCCTCGCGTAGTCTGTCCAAACCCCCTGCCCCCAGTACCTGAAGCAGCTTGTTTGTGACAGCAGCAGGTAGTACAGCGCG
The DNA here is from genome assembly GCA_031283085.1 of Chitinispirillales bacterium. Lineage (GTDB taxonomy): Bacteria > Fibrobacterota > Chitinivibrionia > Chitinivibrionales > Chitinispirillaceae > GUT77. The sequence continues at coordinate 315 of JAITCM010000096.1, forward strand.
TTTCTGTACCTGTGTTCGGTTACCGGCGTCTTTGAGTTCAGTACCTTTTGGGCGAACAGGGCGCTCAGTTTGTTGATTGGGTCTAAGACGTTTTGGTAGCCCTGCACCCAGGAGATGTTGTTTGTCCAGCTGCCGCCGTCCATGTGGAAGCGGCCGTCCTCTTTCTTCAGTTCCTCTATCGTCTGCGCGATGTCCGGCTTTTTGGCGCTTGACGCGACCTTGTCCCAGATGCGTTTCTGGAAGAGCGGCTGCAGGGTGGGGAGGTCTTTTTCGGTGATGCCGGCGGCGGCTAAGTGTTCGAGGTATTCTGTGACGTTCATCATGGGGGAGTCGGAGCCTGTGGAGTCTCTGGCAACCTCCATGAACTTGGGGGGGAACTCGTTCATCATGACGCCGCCGTTTTCGCCGTCGGCGATTTGGGCGACTAACGGCGGGACGCTCTTGCCGGCTATGGCGGTGCGCGACATACCCTTGGCCTCGTAGTAGGGCTGCATTTGGGCGACGAGTTTGGTGTCGCTGCCCTGGGTTTTGATGACGGCGATGATGCTTGCCTCCTCGCCTTTGGAGTTTTTGCAGACTAAGCGGTGGGGGATGTACTTGTTTTCGGGCCCCCAGCCGTTTTCGGGGCGTTCCACGGTGTGTTCCTGGACGAGTACCCAGGTGAAGCCGCATTCGGTAAGGGTTTTGACGAATTCGTAGGCGGTGTCGGGGTGGTTGGGCAGCGCCATTTCGGACGGTGAGAAGCCGCGGACGCGCTTTAGGGCGTCGATGCCGAATATCGCCGCGAAGTTGCTCTGCCACGCCTTGACGTGGAGCTTATAGTCCTGCACCGGCGTGGAGGGCGCCACGGCGTGTCCCCACGGGCAGCCGAGCCACTCGACGGTGTGGGCCATTCCGGGGTCGCAGGTAACGCGTTTGAGGGCGTCGAACACGTCGTCGAGGCCCATCTTCCGAAGTCCGTAGAGGAGTTCGCCGGAGTATTCGAGCATGACGCGCGGCTGCTTGCCTTCGCCGAGCAGCTGCGGGATGAACTCGCCGATGCGCTTGTAGCACCAGTGGAAGACGGGAGCGTTGTGGTTGTCCCCGATTCCCTGGTTGTCCATCATGTTCTTGAGGTTGCTGATGATGTCGGCGGTGCCGAGGTCGCCGCCGCCGGCGGGGATTAGGGGCTGGTGCATGTGCAGCGCGATAGCCGTGGCGCTGCGGATGCACCCAAAGTTAATCCGCCCCAGGTCGGAAGGGTTGAAAACGTTCTTGGGCCGGGATTTGACGGCCTCTTCGACCTCTTTGAAGGAATTAATGTTCGGAAGCCCGTCGTCGAAAATTTCAGGACCGATGCTCATAAGGTTCTCTTTCCTTTCGGTTTTATGTTAGATGGTATTTTTGATTGCCGGTGATACGGAACTGTAAAAATACATATCGCGGTGGGGTGAGGTGTGAAAATCTTTGTTACGTTCCCATAAAAAGAATTGATTTTTTGACGGTCAGTTATTATATTGTATTATATGGCGGTCAATCCATAATGTTCAAAGCATACGAAAGGGTCTGTTTTATGATGATATCCGCAAAGCTGAAAGCGGTGATTACCGTTACGGCGGCCGTGACGGCGTTTTTGTTGGCGTTGCCCGTGTGTTTATTTGCCCAGCCTCAGGGTGTGGACGACGGCGGCTATGTTGCCGTCACTGCCCCCGCGCCGTGGTCGACCCTCCGTTCGGATTCCGTTACCGTCTCCGTGCAGGTCGATACCCTTCAGTTGCCCGGCGGCGGGATAGATTTCAAGGTATACCGCCGCTCCGGTTCGCGTTCGTCCCTTCTGTTTTCTAAGAGCGTGAGGGCCGATGCCGCCGCCATAGACGTCTTTTTGGGCCGCGTTAAGGGGGGTACGCCGGTGGGCGGCTCCGATTTTTTGAGTATTGAGTGGAGTGTGCCGGGTACGGAGCTCAAGGGCGTTGTGGAGCCTGTCGGCATAGCGTTCTTAAACGGTTCCGTGTCGGCGGAGAACAGGTGGGGGCCCGCGGTTCCGTATCTTGGCGCGGTGCGGCTCAAGGACGGGATTGGGGCGGAGAGCGTCTTGGAATCGCTTGGGAATCTGAAAGGCGCCGACGTGAGCGGGGTGAATTTCTCCGTCGGGTGGAACGCTTCGGGGCTGTTTCTGTACTTCGCGCCGACGGCCGCCGTGCCGGAGGCGGAGTTCGCGCTGGATTTGAAGTACGGCGCCAACGCTTTCCCCGCGTGGGCGGACAGGTATGTGACGGTTACGGCGGACGGCGCGTACGGGTTGCGCGTGTCAAACCGGTCGGTTGATTCGGCCGGGATTAAGTTTGAGGAGGCGGGCTGGGGCGATTCCAGGTCGATAGAATCAATAAAATCCGAATCGGGCCGTTTGGTTAGGCTGGATTGGAGCGAGCTGGGCGTTTTGCCTTTCGAGGGGCGGAATATGGGGTTTGCGGCTTTTGCGAAGAACAAAAAGTTAACCGTATCGGCTAAGTTAAACAGGTTGGTACCGGGGACATGGGGCGGGCTCAGTTTGGCAAAGTAGAGGTATTATTAAATGGATCTTTAAATTACGCATCCAGTTAGGTAATTTAGAGCCGTTATAAATACTGCGGGTGAGAGAGAATGAGGTAAATATGGACAATCAAAAAGAAACAATTAAGCATAAATATGAAATCTACGATTGCAATAGTATGCACCTTTTAGCAGAAGGTTTTCTTAAAGAGAAGAACGGAAAGTTTGAGAACGGTCTATTACTTCCAAATTTTAAAGATGCGATAATGTTAGTTGACGGTAGAATGATGCGATTGCAGCCGGTTACTTGTGTTAAGCGACAAAATCGGGAGCCGGGAGGTGAGCATATAAAAACCAATATTAGCGCAAAGACGTTAGTTACTGGAGTGGAAAGCGAAAAAAAGGGGATAGTCTATTGTGGGCAAACAATAATATGTAAGGTAACTGGCTACAATAAAAGCAAAGTTGACAAAACTGACAGAGCCAAAGTGAAATGGGCTATAAAAGTGAACGGCGAACAGACCGTTCTTCAAAATAAAACAGGGGATGAAATAGCTATTGAAATGAAAGAAAATTGGGCAGGCAAAGAAATCACAGTGATGCCATATTTGAATAAGCCGACTGAATACGTATCGGTAAAAATAAAGGTGGAATGTCCCATTACTCTTAATTTTGACGGCAAACGTCTGTTGCTGAGAGTCGTGAAAGAAAATGAGACTTTGTCCTTTAATTATAACGCTGTTTCAGGACGTCCGGATAAATTGGGCAAATTTGATTATGGCAAGGAAAGACAAGCAATGAAAGGTATTGGGCCTATACCAGAGGGAAAATATTATATCAACCCCAAAAAAATACAATATTACCGGGATATAAGTTGGTCTGCAAAACGGATGGCGCTTATCGGCAGAGGACCTTTTCCATGGGGAGAAACCGCATGGGGTATTGGGCGTGTTTGGATATATCGGGACTCCGGGACGGTTGATATGGTTGGTGGCGTTTTCAGAGATAACTTTTCTATACATGGAGGAACGAGACCGGGTAGCGGCGGATGTATTGATTTGACAAGAAATGATAAATGTTTTTTTGAAAAATTAACAAAATATGGGGATAACATAGAAAAAGTGCCATTAATCGTGAGGTATTAATTATGGCATTGAAAATTATTAAATCGATATGGGGAATTTTGTGCTTATTATTTGCAATCATAATGAGTGAGGACTGTTATACGGTGTTAAAGCATCCGGATATATATCGTTTTGGAGCCGAAGGACCTTTCCCGTGGTATTATGAAACGCAAAAAACATATCTGTGGTTTGGCGTATTTATGATATCTTGGTCCGTGGGAGGCTTTTTTTTCTGCTTGTTACAGAATAAATTTAGAAATCTTAAGTGGGGAATTATTATACATATATTTACCACGCTTTTATATTACGTTGTTATGTATACAATAATTATGCGTTAAGTTCACGCTGTACCCGATATCAATATAGGAATGTCTGTACTTGCAGTCTGGACCGCCTATTACGCCGAATAATTGCAGATATGATGAAACGATTGTCATGTTAGACGACAGTTAGAGGGCGTTTCAGGTTGACGGGAAAGGGGTGGTGAGGCTTAACGTCTGTCGGCTATTCGGTATTTTGCGATGTGTATAGGTTCTGATGCCAATATGGAAAGCGGACTTGGTTGTCAAAAATTGACGGATTTGGCGTTATTTGAAAAAATTATGGGACGGTAGTGAAAAAAAGTTGCTTTTCAAGGTAAAATGTATTATATTTATATATTCATGGTGGCTGTAGTTCAATTGGTTAGAGCACCGGATTGTGATTCCGGACGTTGGGGGTTCGAGTCCCCTCAGCTACCCCATTTAGTTTCAGTCGAATCGGCAGAACAGTATGAGCGATAAGTCGGGTAAAAAATCCGGCAAGGCGGTGTTGCTGCTGGCGTTGCTCGCGGCGGCGCTGTGTGGGGTGTACATTGTCTACGGCGAGCGCGAATTTTCCGACTTGATGGCTGTCAAGGACAAGATATTCGATACCCGCCCGAATAAAGCTGTTCCCGTAAAGAAGCCTGACAGGGCGGGCAAGGACGTAAATAACATTTTGGGCGGGCCGGAGTTTGAAAACGCCAGGCCGGGGATACAGCAGGCCTCGTTGCGCGTCGGCGACCCGGAACCGCCGGCTAAGGAACCGCTTTCCGCGCGCCTGTCAAAATCCGGCGCGGCGGATGCCGCCCCGTCCGGGGCGCCGGCGCCGGTGCCGTTACCGTCGCCGCCGCCCCCTCGAGAGCTCCCGTCTTTCCCCAAGACAAACACGCCGACGCTGAATTTCACCTTAGAGATGCCGCCGCCCCCGAAACAACCGGAACCGGCCCAAGTTGCCGCGCCTCCTCCTCCGCCCCCGCCGCCGCCTAAACCGCGGGCGACGTTGACGCTGTCAAACGTAAGCGGCCACCTGTCCGACCGCGCCGACATAAACGTCAGTATGTCCATAGAAATAACCTACGAAGCCGGCAACGCCCTGCGCGAAGAGCTGGAATTCAAGCGTGACCTGCTGTCAACGGTAGCCGGCTCCGTATTGAAAAAACACGAATACGGCGCCGTAAACACCGTAGCCTTAAAAGCGGATATTTTAGCCGCCTTCAACGGGCAATTACACTCCGGAAAACTTAACGCGGTGGAGATAAGGGACCTTCAGGTAGGGCAGGCGATGGCGGGGAACTAAAAAAATATATGATTTTGACTTTTATAAAGGTAATAAAAACATGGGTTTCTTTGATGTGATAATCAAGATTATCGGCGGCTCAAAGCAAGAGCGGGATGTCAAAAAACTAAAACCGGTATTAGCCTGCGTAAACGAATTCCGCGTCAAAACGTCCGCCCTCTCCGACGACGACCTGAGGGCAAAGACCGCCGAGTTCCGCGAGCGCCTCTTCGCCGGCGAGACGCTCGACGACCTCCTCCCGGAAGCCTACGCCGTCGTCCGCGAGTCCACGCACCGCGTCCTGGGCGAGCGCAAAACCGTGGCCGACTCGGCTACCGGGGCGCGAATACCGTTCATGGCTCACTTCGACGTGCAGGTCATGGGTGCCATCGTCCTGCACCAGGGCAAAATATCGGAGATGAAGACGGGCGAAGGCAAAACGCAGGTGGCGGCTATGGCGGCCTACCTCAACGCGCTCGGCGGCAAGGGAGTCCACGTCATCACCGTCAACGACTATCTGGCGCGGCGCGACAGCGAGTGGATGGGGAAGATATTCGGCTTCCTTGGGCTGACCGTCGGCTGCTTGGACATCACCGAACCTCACAGCAAAGAGCGGCAGGCGGCTTACGCCGCCGACATTACTTTCGGCACCAACAACGAGTTCGGCTTCGATTACCTGCGCGACAACATGGCCGGCGCCCCGGAGCACTGTGTCCAAAGGGAGCTCAACTTCGCCATTGTGGACGAGGTGGACAACATCCTCATAGACGAGGCCCGTACGCCGCTCATCATATCCGGGCCGGTAACCAAGTCAAACCGTGAGTACGAGGAGTTAAAGCCGCGGGTGGTCAAGTTAGTCTCCGCCCAGGCGGCGTTGACGCAGAAGGTCGTGGACGAGGCCGAGGAGCTGCTCAAGCAGGACGGCAAGGAGTTTGAGGCCGGCTTCAAGCTCATGGTCATGCACAAGGGCGCGCCGAGGAACAAGCGCTTCATGAAGCTCATAAAGGAGCAGGGCGCGGCCAAGTATATGAAGATGGTGGAGACGGAATTCCTGCGCGACAAAAAATTACACGAAATCGACGAAGAGCTGTACTATACGATAGATGAGTCCGGCCACAGCGCCGACCTCACCGAGAAGGGGCGGGCGCTGGTTGGCGGGAGCAACCCCGAATTCTTCACCGTGCCGGACCTGGCCGTAACGCTGGGCAAAATCGACCGTGACGAGTCGCTATCCGTGCAGGAGAAAGTGGAGCGCAAAGAGGCGGCGCACCGCGAGTACGCGGAAATTTCGGAGCGCATCCACAGCGTGGGGCAGCTGCTTCGCGCCTACTCGCTGTTCGAGAAGGACGTCAACTACGTGGTGCAGGAGGGGCAAATCCTCATTGTGGACGAGTTCACCGGCCGCATACTGCACGGGCGCCGCTACAGCGAGGGGCTGCACCAGGCGCTGGAGGCGAAGGAGGGGGTAAAAGTAGCCGGGGAGAACCAGACGCTTGCCACCATCACCTTCCAAAACTTCTTCAAGATGTACAACAAGCTCGCCGGCATGACGGGCACCGCCGTCACGGAGGCGGCGGAATTCCAGGAGATATACAAGCTCGACGTGGTGACCATACCCACCAATCGGGAGCTTAAGCGGCTTGACTATGAGGACGAGATATACAAGACCCACCGCGAGAAGTACAGCGCCATAGTGCAGGACATAAGGGCGATGAACGAGCTGGGCCGCCCGTGTCTGGTCGGCACGACGTCGATAGAAAAATCGGAGCTTCTGAGCCGGATGCTTTTGCGGGCGGGCGTTCAGCACGAGGTGCTCAACGCGAAGCAGCACGCGAAGGAGGCGGCGATAGTCGCGCAGGCAGGGCGTCTTGGTGCGGTAACGATAGCCACGAATATGGCCGGCCGCGGTACGGACATAGTGCTGGGCGGCAACTTTGAGGCTATGGCCAACCACGAGCTGCACAGGGAGGGCGCCGACCCCGACGCGATTACGCTCGAGGAGAAGCGCCAAAAGTTCGCCAGGCTATTCGCGCAGGTCAACGAGGAGCACGACAGGGTGTTGGGGTTGGGCGGTTTGCACATCATAGGCACCGAGCGTCACGAGAGCCGCCGCATAGACAACCAGTTGCGCGGGCGCGCCGGGCGCCAGGGCGACCCGGGGTCGTCAAAATTTTTCCTGTCGATAGACGATGACCTGATGCGCATATTCGGCGCCGAGAGGATACGGATGGTGATGGACAAGCTCGGCACGCCGGAGGGGGAGGCGATAAGCCACCCGTGGGTCTCCAACTCTATAGCCGGCGCCCAGAAGCGCGTGGAGGGGCGCAACTTCGACATCCGCAAGCACCTAAAAGAGTACGACGACGTGATGAACCTGCAGCGCCGCGAGATATACGGCCTGCGCCAGCGCATACTGCGCGGTGAGAATTTGGAGGACGAAATCCTCGACCAGATAGCGAACGCGGTGGAGGATACGGTGATGAAGTACGCCCCCGAGCGCGTCTACTCGGAGGAGACATGGAATATGGACGGATTGCGCGACGAGGCGCAGACCGCTTTCGGCGTGGTGTACGGGCCGGAGCCGGTCAAAGTAGAGTCGATGAATCAGAAGGAGTTGTTTGACGAGCTTTGGGAGCTTACGGAGAAGCGCTACGTCGAGAAGGAGGAGCGCTTCGGCGCGGAGGCCATGCGCCGCTTTGAGCGCGGCGTTTTTCTCATGGTGATAGACGACCTGTGGAAGGATCACCTCTTTGAGATGGATCACTTGAAGGGCGGCGTGCAGTTTAGGGCTTTCGGCCAGAAGAACCCGCTGTTTGAGTATCAGAGAGAGGGTCTGCTGATGTTCAAGGAGCTGCGTACCAATATAGCGAGGGAGATATCGAACCACATCTTCCGTTTGGAGAGCGTGGAGCGCCGGCCGCTGTCGAACGCTTTCGCGGGGGCGCGGGCGGTGCACGACGCGGCGCAGACGCTGTTTGGGGGCGCCACGTCAACGTCGTCGGGCGAAGTATCGATAACCGCCCGTCCCAGGGGGATGCCGGGGGCGACTATGACGACGAACAGGGGTGGGGAGGACGGTCGTCCGGCCCAGCAACAGCCTATAAGGGTGGGGCCGAAGGTGGGGAGGAACGACCCGTGTCCGTGCGGGAGCGGGAAGAAGTATAAGAACTGCTGCGGGCAGAACGCTTAGCGGCCGGTTTAAATGAAGAAGCATTGATTTTGGAAAGGCCGATATATTATTTTTACAGTATCAATCTAATGGCCTAAACAGGAAAGGAGTAATAAATGGCGGGTATGTTTGTAGCAGACACAGGGCTTATGCCAATGGACTTGCGTGATGTTGTTGAGCAAGAGCAGTTTGATTCTTTTTATGAATCGAATGGGGTCAATGCTGTTGAAGACAAGATCGCCCTCCTCAAGAAGTCCATGAAAATCAGAGCGATTCGCTACGATGAGGACGAAACCCTCGAAGAAATGCTTGATGGGTTGGAGGCATCGGCGTTGCTTGGGTATTGGAAGGCATATAGAGAAGTCTAAGCGCACAAATGAAGAAGAAAAATGTGCGTGGGAGTTTGCGTACCACCTCATTAAGAAAAAAAGTGATGAACACAGAGATAATATGGCAATCAAAAAACACGTTTTTACGTTAGACGCGTTAAAAGCCTCAATAATTTCGCTTGTAAAGAAAAAGAAGCCGGAAATTCTTAATGAGTTGTTAGGCGCGATTAAGTAAAGGGCATCTATACAGGCTTGTGAAAAACCTTTGATAGAAATAAAAATACTACAAATGACAATGTCCACCGGCAAATTCTGCACATTCGAGGGCATAGACGGCTGCGGCAAGAGCACGCAGCTTGCCCGTGTCGCGGAGCGTCTGCGGGGCGCCGGGACGCCGTGTCTCGTTACCCGCGAACCGGGCGGTACCGCTGTCAGCGAGAAAATCAGGGAGTTATTGATATCGCCGGATAATAAGGGTATGTGTTCGGAGGCCGAGTTGCTGCTGTATTTGGCCGCCCGCGCCCAGCACGTCAGGGAAGTCATAAAGCCCGCCGTTGACCGGGGAGAAACCGTTCTTTGCGACAGGTTTGAGCGGGCCACGTTTGCCTATCAGGGGGGCGGCCGGGGCCTTGACGTTGACGCGATTCGCGGTATCAACGGCTTCGCTACCGGGGGGATGGAGCCGGACATGACGTTTATTATCGATATTCCCGTTGAGGTATCTATGGAGCGGCTGAAGAGGATAGGGAAGGGGACGGACAGGGTGGAGAGCGCGGGGGCGTCGTTTTTTGAGCGGGTGAGAAACGCCTACGTATGCGCGGCGGAGGCGGATCCGTACAGGGTAAAGCTGCTTGACGGGACTATGGGGATTGATGAGTTGACGGACGAAATAATGGGGGTGATAGCGTGCGCAGGGGGATAATACTCGCCGGCGGTTCCGGGACGCGGCTCTACCCGACGACCATTGCCGTTTCCAAGCAGCTAATGCCCGTCTACGACAAGCCGATGGTCTACTACCCGCTCTCGACGCTGATGCTGGCCGGGATAACGGAGATATTAGTCATCACGACGCCGGAGGACGCCCCGTCGTTCCGGCGGCTTTTGGGCGACGGGTCGCGGTGGGGCGTTAAGCTTTCCTACGCGGCGCAGCCGCGCCCCGACGGTCTGGCGCAGGCGTTTATCATCGGCGAAAAATTCATAAACGGCGAGCCGGCGGCGCTGATTCTGGGCGACAATATCTTTTGGGGACACGGTCTGGTGGAGCGTCTGAAGATAGCCGTAGACCGTCCCGGCGCGGCCACGATATTCGCGTATCGGGTGAACGACCCGCAAAGGTATGGGATAGTAGAGGTTGACAACGCGGGAAACGCCGTGTCGATAGAGGAAAAGCCCGCCGCGCCGAAGTCTAAGCTGGCGGTGACGGGTCTCTATTTTTATGATAAAGAGGTTTGCGGGCTGGCCAAAACGTTAAAGCCGTCCCCCCGCGGGGAATTGGAAATAACGGATTTGAACCGTTTATACTTGGAACGGGGAAAATTACAGGTGGTTGACCTGGGCCGGGGGATAGCGTGGTTGGACACGGGGACGCACGAGTCGATGCTGCAGGCGTCATTATTCGTGCAGACGGTACAGGAGCGGCAGGGTTTGAAAGTCGCGTCGCCGGAGGAGATAGCGTTTAGGCGCGGGTTGATAGACGCCGGGCAATTGATAAAGCTGGCGGAGCCGATGAGGAAAAACGAGTATGGGAAGTACCTTTTGGATATTGCTAACGGGGGGCTGCACACATGGAATTCATAAAAACCGACCTTTCCGGTCTGACGCTAATTAAGCCCGCCGTCCATTCCGACGCGCGCGGGTTCTTCCTTGAGACGTACTCCGCGCCGCTCTTCCAAGCCGCCGGGATAGACTGCGTCTTCGTACAGGACAACCACTCGCGCTCTCTCCAACGGAACGTGATTCGCGGGTTACACTTTCAGCGCCCGCCGTTTGAGCAGAGCAAATTAGTGCGTGTGATTCGCGGTTCAATTTTCGATGTCGCGGTGGACATCCGGCGTGGCTCGGCGACTTACGGGCGGTGGCTTGGGTCTGAGCTTAGCGAGCGCAATTTTGATATGCTGTTCGTTCCACGCGGGTTCGCGCACGGGTTCTGTACGCTGGAGGAGGGGACGGAGGTCGTCTACAAGGTGGACAGCGTCTATTCGCGTGAGCACGACGCGGGAATTATTTGGAACGACCCGTCTATCGGTGTTGACTGGCCGCTTGGCGGGGCGGAGCCTGTTTTGTCGGATAAGGACAGGGCGCTACCGCGTTTTTAAAGTCCCCCCGTGACACCACAAGTTCGTACCCGATGCTCTTTATTCTCATCCGCATACAGTTTACGCACTCCGCCGCCTCGTCGCCGGTGCAGATTTTGTTGTCGTACAGTAAGTATTTGTCGCGTACTTCTATGGGCGACAGGTTGGGCATTACCACGTTTGCGCCGGCGAGAATGCCTTGCTCGCGGCCGGTGGGGTCTATTGTTCCCAAGGCCGTTGTCGCGGGAATGAGCAGGTTGGGTTGCATCAGGCGTAAGATGGCCAACAGGTTCAGCGTAAGGCGCAGATCGCCCGGTTTCTCACCGTTAAACGGCGTGTCGGAGTGCGGAATGAAGGGGCCTATGCCGACCATTTGCGGTTTCAGGTCTTTGATGAATAAAAGGTCGTCAACGATGTTGTCCGGCGTTTGTCCGGGCGAGCCAACCATGAAGCCGCAGCCTGTCTGATAGCCTAATCTTTTCAGTTCGTATAAACAATTTTTGCGGTTGGCGGGCGACATATTTTCGGGATGTAACGAGCGGTAATGGCCGTCATTCGCCGTTTCGTGGCGTAATAAATACCTGTCCGCGCCGGCGTTGCGCAGCCGAGCGTAACTTTCGGCGCCGCGTTCGCCTGTCGACAACGTTATCGCGCAGTCCGTATATGTCGCCCTTATTTCACGGACTATCTCCGTCATAATATCATCATTATAATAAGTATCTTCACCGCCTTGCAGCACAAAGGTGCGAAAGCCCAAAGCGTAACCCTTTTCGCAGCAGTCAAGTATTTCATGTTTTGACAGTCGATACCGCAAAGCCTTTTTATTGCCGGTGCGCAGTCCGCAGTACAGGCAGTCGTTTTTGCAGTAGCTTGTAAACTCAATAAGGCCGCGCATATAGATATTTTTTCCGTAAACGCTGTCGGCGGCGCTTCTGGCGCGCTCAAAGAGGCGGTCGTCGTCGCAATACAGTAATTCTTTGAACTCTTCCCGCGAAAGAGTTTGGGTAGATTCTAATTTGTCGATTAGCGCGCGCGTTGTCATTTCAAATCAAACGGTTTCAAAATCTTGTCAACCTGAACGGGCTTCCCGTTCTCGTCGTCCACCGTAACCTTGGCGAAAGCCCACCCCTCGATTTTCGTAACGTCAACCCCGGCGTTGATAAACGGCTCCGGGTTGAGCACGAAGACAATGTCCTTATCGTTGGTATTCAAGTCTTTCGCCCACTCGAACATATTCCCGTTCCCTAAGGATATTCCGTAGTGGTTAAGCGCGGCGTGGTATCCGATGGCGTCTCTATTGTTTTTTACAATCCATTCATAAGAGGCAAGCGGCGTGGTTTTCGGGGGGGCGTCGAGCGTTAACGCCGTTCCGATGACCAGCGTTCCGCCGCTAAACGCGCCGGCGTCGGCAAGTTTCAAGGTATCAAGCCCGGCGGCGGCAAACGGCGCGATGTCAATCATCATTTTCCCAAAAGCGCCCCAAACAAACCGCGCCCCGCTGTCGGGCGCGGTTATAGACCACCCGCCGCCCAACGTATCCTCGGAGACCAACCCCGGCGCCTTTTGCAACAATTCCCCGAAAGCCCGTGCGGAATCCTTGCCCACCACGTCCAATTTCCCGCAGGAAAGCGTTAGAATCATCGACACGGTTGACAAAACTGTAATTACATAGCTTAATGATTTGTTCATGATTGTTGCTCCTTATAGACGTTAATTTTAATGAACGATTTATCGCGTCATCCAAACAGCGGGCGAACACAGTTCGCCCCTACGAAACGTTGACACATTGCCAATATTAACCAACGATTAATACCATCGACATTTCTACCCCTTAAATCTCTTCAGTCTCAAAGCGTTAGTCAACACCGACACGGAACTAAGGCTCATCGCCGCCGCCGCGAAGACCGGGTTTAACAGCGGGCCTCCAAACAGATGCAGCGCCCCCGCCGCTATCGGTATCCCCAATACGTTATACCCAAACGCCCAAAACAAATTCTGCTTGATGTTGTTGATTGTCCGCTTGCTTAAATTAATCGCTGTGGGGACGTCTATTAAATCGCTTCTCATCAACACGATATCCGCCGATTCAATCGCCACGTCGGTGCCGCTTCCTATGGCGATGCCTATGTCGGCTTGAGCTAAGGCGGGGGCGTCGTTTATGCCGTCGCCTACCATTGCCACCATGCGGCCGCCCTCCTGCAGCTTCTTCACCTCGGCGGATTTGTCGCCCGGCAATACTTCCGCCAGCACTCGGTCTATTCCTGCCTGTTTGGCTATGGCGTCCGCGGTCTTTTTGTTGTCGCCGGTGAGCATGGCGACCTCGATTCCCATCTTGTGAAGCCGCTCAATCGCGTTCCGGCTGCTTTTTTTAAGGACGTCGGCGACGGCCACGATTCCGGCGGCCTTGCCGTCAAAGGCCGCGTACATCGGCGTCTTCCCCTCGGACATCAGCCTGTCGGAGTCGGCTTCGAGGGCGGAGAGCGAGACGCCGCGCTCGTCCATTAGCCTGCGGTTCCCGGCTAAGACGGCAATGCCGCCCGTATTCGCCTCTATGCCCATCCCAGTTATAGCCGAAAAATTTTCTATGCCGCGCAATTCCAAGCCTCTGCTTTGCGCCCCGCGCACTATCGCCTGACCCAGCGGATGCTCGCTTCCCTTCTCGGCGGAGGCGGTTATCATCAATAAATACCCCTCATCTACGCCGGGGGCGGGTATTATATCGGTGACCTCAGGCTTGCCCTCGGTAATCGTTCCCGTCTTGTCAAAGACGATAGTTTGAATCTTGTGCGCCGTCTCCAAGGCCTCTCCGCCCTTTATCAATATGCCGTTCTCGGCGCCCTTGCCCGTGCCCACCATGATGGCGGTGGGGGTAGCGAGGCCCAGGGCGCACGGGCAGGCTATTACCAAAACGGAGATGAAGACCATAAGCGAGAACTCCAGCGCCGATTTGCCGGCGGTGGGGGTTGCGACGCCCGCTGATATGGCGGCGAACCACGCGACGGCCGTAACGAGGGCGATGAGGCACACGACAGGCACAAAGTAGCCGGAGACGATGTCCGCCGTCTGCGCGATGGGAGCCTTGGAACCCTGCGCGTCTTCCACGAGCTTGATGATTCGGGCAAGCGCCGTCTCGGCGCCGACCTTCTCGGCCTTGAAGCGGATGAGGCCGTTCACGTTTATCGTGGCGCCGTAAACGGCGTCGCCGTTTTTTTTGTCGACAGGCAGGCTCTCGCCCGTCAGCATAGACTCGTCCACGGCGCTGCGCCCCTCGGTCACCGTCCCGTCGACCGGAATCTTCGCGCCCGGCTTAACCACCACGATGTCGCCCGGCATCACGTCGTCCACCGGGATTTCTTTCTCCTCCCCGCCGTCGATGATGATGGCCGTTTTGGGCGTAAGCCCCATGAGCTTCTTTATCGCCTCGCCCGTGCGCCCTTTGGATATCGCTTCGAGCGTCTTCCCCAATAAAATCAGCGCGATGATTACGCCGGCGGTCTCAAAGTAGAAGGACTCCGCCGCCTTAAAGTCGCGCAGCACGGCGACGCGGAAGAGGTTGTAGACGCTGTAAAGCACCGCCGCCGACGTCCCCACGGCGATGAGCGAGTCCATGTTCGGGCTGCGTGTCGCTAAGTTTTTGAAGCCGACTGTGTAAAACCTGTATCCCGCGATAATAACGGGTATGGTCAGGAGCAGCTGTACCAGGCCGCAGGTTAAAGGGTAGCGCATCATGTTGAGCGCCTTCGGCAGGGGCAATGTGAACCACGGTATCATGGGGGACATGGCGATGTAGAGCAGCGGCAACCCGAAAGCCGCGGCTACCGCGAACTTTGTCCGCAAGGCCTTAATTTCGCGCTCCCGGCGGATTTTGTCCGCCCCGGCGGTCTCCTTGGAGGCGTCTAAGGGGACAAATCCTACGCCGACGATGGCTTCCTTTATGGCGGACAGGCGTATGGCCGCCGGGTCAAATGCGACGGTCGCCTTCTCCGTGGCGATGTTCACGGAAGCGCTATCCACGCCCCGCAGCTTGCCGATGGCCTTCTCAACTCTGGCGGAACAGGCGGCGCAGTGCATGCCGCCGATGGGGATAGTTACCGTCATATTAAGCGGTCTCCGATAAACGAAGAGATTCAAGCAGGCCGAATATCAATAATTATATAAATATACATTTATATCGCGATGTCCGCATTGTTTTTATTTATATTATTAGGGCATCTCTAAAAAAGGTACATCGTTCTGGATTGCTTCGCAACGCTTGCAATGACCGTCATTGGCTTCGCCGAGATAACCAGGTTGCGAGGCGCAAAGCGCCGAAGCAGCGTGTGTATCTCGGCAAAGCCAATCCAGATTTTTAGCCGAAATCCGGGCGCTATAGAAAAATAAAAAATTTCTTGACGCCCGATACCACATGAATTATTCTTTACGCGTTAAGCCTCTCCCGCGCCGTGTGCGTTTCCCCGAGGAATACCCGTTTCAAAACGCCGGTGAACACGTGCGCTATGCCGTCCACTATGCTGTAGAAGACGGGGACGACGAACAGCGTGAGCAGCGTCGCGGCGGCGAGGCCGAAGGCTACCGTTGTTCCCATGGGGCTCTGCATCTCGGAGCCCTGACCGGTGGCGAACGCCATCGGGAGCATGCCGACTATGGTCGTCAGCGACG
The DNA here is from genome assembly GCA_031283085.1 of Chitinispirillales bacterium. Classification (GTDB taxonomy): domain Bacteria; phylum Fibrobacterota; class Chitinivibrionia; order Chitinivibrionales; family Chitinispirillaceae; genus GUT77. Next base: position 15,976 of record JAITCM010000096.1, read on the forward strand.
TGATGAGAATCGGGCGCAGGCGTATGCCGCCGGCCATTATCAGCGCGTCTCGCATCGAATGGCCTTCTTCGCGCAGCTGGTTCACAAACGTTATCAGCACTATGCCGTTGTTGACAACTATGCCCACCAGTATTATTATCCCTATAAACGCCACGATAGAGAGCGGGTGCCCCATGAACCACAGGCCGAAGGCTACGCCGATAAATCCGAGCGGTACTGTCATCATTACTATCAGCGGCTGCGTGAAGCTCTCGAACTGCGCCGCCATCACCATATAAATGAGGATTACGGCGATAATGAGCGCGAGTATCAAGTCTTTGAACGTGTCCTGCATATCCTCAAAGGAGCCGCCGTACTCGATGAAGTATCCGTTTGGCAGCGACGCCTCCGTCTCTTTGAGGGCGGCTTGTACTTTCGCCATTTCGCCTTTTATGTCGCGGCTCTCCGTTTTCGCTGTGACCTTCACGCAGCGGACGCGGTTCTCGCGGGCTATGGAGATAGGGCCGCGCTCGTGCTTAATCTCGCCCAAATTGGCGATTTGCGTTACAACGCCGGTTCTCGATATGACGGGAATCGCCGTGACCTGCCCCATCGTGGTTCTGTCAATCTCGTCTAACCTTATGCGGACGTCGTACTCCTCGCCCGCCTCCCGGTAGCGCGTTACAACCTGCCCCAGGTTCGCGTATCTAACGCCGTTCCCGATTTCGGCCATCGTGAATCCCATCATGGACGCCTTGTCGCGGTCGGGGGTGATGCGCAGTTCGGGCTTGCCCTCGCGCATTGACACAACCACGTCGTGCAGGCCGGTCATCTTGTCCATCATCGCTTTGGCGCTGTCGGCGTAGGTTTTGAGCGCGTCGAGGTCGCTGCCGAAGAACTTGAGTTCTATGGGGTCGCTTGACTGGCCCATCATGCCGCCGGATGAGAAATTGATTTCTACGTCGTAGAGTTCCGGGATGGAGCGGCGGATTTCGTTCTCTATCATCTTGGTGGAGCGTGTGCGCTCCGCGAACACTTTCAGTTTGTAGAAGACGGTGGCTTCGTTGACGTCGCTGCCCATGCCGCCGCCGCCGTACTCGCCCAACGGCCCTATCATCACGCCGCAGCTGCGGATTTCCGGGATAGTGAGGATGCGTTCCTCTATCGTCTTGACAAGACGGTTGGTCTCCTCAAGGTTGGTGCCGACCGGCATCTTGACGGTGAGCGAACCCATGCCGCGGTCGCTGTCCGCCATGAACTCCCCGCCTATTTTCGCGAGCGCGTACATCGCGACGGCAAATACGGCGAAGGTAAAGACTACTACGATAAAGCGGTGGCGCAGTACCCATCCGAGCATCCCCTCGTAGCCCTTTTGGAAAGCGTGGAAGAGGCGCCCGCCGTGCGCCTCGGCCTGAAACTTTTTGTCGCTCGTGTCAACCTCAATATCGCCGTCGGCGGCAACCGCGCCCGCGTTGCTTGAAATGAGCGAAGTCGAAATACGGTTTTTCCTTTTGAAGATGACGGACGCGAACATCGGAACTATTGTTATGGCGACTAAAAGCGACGCGCCCAGGCCGGCGCAAACGGTCAGCGCCAATGGCTGCGCGATTTTCCCCGCGAAGCCGCCGGCAAGCGCGAGCGGCACAAACACCGCCACCGTCGTCAGCGTCGACGCGCCTATGGCGAGCGACACCTCGTTCGTCCCGGTCACCGCGGCCTCGTTCCTGTGCGAACCCCCCTCCAAATGCCGATATATGTTTTCTATGACGACCACCGCGTTGTCGACAAGCATGCCGACCGCCAGCGCGAAACCTCCTATTGTTATGACGTTTAGCGTGTAGCCGAGAGCGTACATACCTATAAACGTCGTGATGATGGATATGGGTATGGCGAGCGCTATGACGAAAGTAGGCCGCCAGTTGCGCAGAAAGAGCCAGAGGATTAACACGGCGAGCAGGGCGCCGGAAATCGCCGACTGCGTCGCGTTCTTTGTAATCCGCTCCACCATCTCCCCCTGGTCGAAAATCGAAACGAACTCGATGTCGGGCGGCATGATATGTTTCAGCTCCGCGAACAGTTTTTTCACGTCGTTTACCGTTTTGAGCGTGTTCTCGCCGCTCTGCTTCGTCACCATAAACACAACGCCGTTCTTGCCGTTCATGCGCACGTAGTTGCGCTGCTCCTTCTGCGTGTCCTCCACGCGCGCCACGTCGCCTATGCGGATGGGCGAGCCGTTTATCGTTGTGATGATGATGTTGGCAATCGTGTTTACATCCTTAAACTCTCCCATCGTCCTGACTAAATACTCCTGATGCCCCGCGTTTACCTGTCCGCTTGACACGTTCATGTTGGAGGCGGCCAAAATGCCCATCACGGCGTCGGGGCCGATTTTGTACTGGTCTAAGCGCGTCTTATTGAGGAATACGTTGATTTCCCGCACCGGCCCGCCGAAGACCGTCATTGACGCGACGCCGGGCAGACGCTCGACGCGCGGGACTATGGCGTCGTCAAAATACTTTTGCAGTTCCATCGGGCCGCTCATCCCGGTAACGCCGTTTATCAGCACCGGCATCTGCGACATATCGAACTTCATCACCATGGGGTCGCTGATGTTGTCGGGCAAAAAACTCTTTATGCGGCTTATCCCCTCGCGTATGTCCTGCCCCGCGAAGTCGAGATTCGTCCCCCATTTAAATTCCACGGTAATGGTTGACAGATTCTCCGCCGACGTGGAGGTAATCTTCTCTATCCCCTTGATGCCGGCTATGGCGCTCTCTATCGGGCGCGTGACTAACTGCTCGATGTCCTCGGCCGCGGTGCCGGGGTAGGAGGTGGCCACCGTGAGCATGGGAAACTCAAGGTCGGGCATCATGTCGAGCCCAAGGTTGACAAACGACATGGCGCCGAAGAGTATCAGAATCAGGATAAACATCGTGACCGTGACGCGGCGCGTTACCGATAGCTTTGGTAAATTCATTTTTTGTTCTCTTTTCTGTGTTAATGATGTTGACGCCGGAACACCCCTCAATCCGCGTCAATCCCTACCTTATCTCCAACACTCGAATCATGGTGTTGTCGGTCAAACTTACGTTATTCTCCGTCAAGACTATCGTGTTCTCGTTTATCCCCTCTAATATTTGCGCGTAACTTTCCGTTATCAGGCCCGTTTTCACCTTTACTAACGTCGGGTTCGTAATATAAGGCGTCGAATCCTGCCGCTCTACGGTAAAAACGTTCGGTTCCCCGTTTCTTATTACTATCGCCGTGGCGGGGACGGCTAATACGTTTTTAAGGCTGTTCGTCACTATCTCCACTTTCGCGAACATACCGGGCTTCAGCATCTGCCTGTCGTTTTTTATCTCCACGGCCACGCGCGATGTGCGGCTCATTCTGTTTAGCGCCGGATTCACGGTGAAAATTATTCCCTCGAAGTCTATGTTGGGATAAGCGTCCGTTTTTACCTGCGCCGATTGACCCGGGCGCAGCAGCACGAAGTCCTGCTCCGGTACCATCACCTCTATCTTCATCCGGTTCAACTGGGCAATGGACAGGACGCCGGAGATTCCGTCGTAGCCAGGCGTTCCGGTGTAGACCTCGCCCTCGTTCACGTACTTGCCGATAACGGTTCCGGTGAACGGGGCGCGCAGCTCTACCGAGTTCTTCAACAGCTCGTATCCGGCGACGGCGGCGTTGAAGCCGGAGCTTACCTGCTCGTATTGCTGCGCCGTCACGCTGCCCTTGCTGTACAGCGCGGACATACGCTTGTAGTCCGACTCAAGCTGCGACATCTGCGCCGCCGACTGGCGGAGCTGGAAGTCCTCCATCCTCACGAGCAGCTGCCCCTCTTTCACCGAGGCCCCCTCCTCGACGAATATCCGCATCACGCGGCTGCCCATGACGGCGGGCGCGATAGCGGCGCGGCGGAAAGCGTCAATGTTGCCGGAAAAGTTGAGCGCCTGCACGATGTCGCGCTTGACCGCGGCGGATGCCCTGACCGGAAGGTAAATCTTCTCGACGTCGGCCGGGGCGGCGGCGTCCTTATTCTTGTCCTTTTGAAACCGGTCGCAGCCGGACAGTACCAGTACCAGTACCAGTACCGGCATTAATACCGATAACCGCGATGTTTTTCTTTGTGCCGTGTTCATAACGCGGGCTTCCTTTCTGTTTTTTTATGTTGTAATGATAATTTTCTTTTTTGTAAAGGCGTTGTATTCCGAATCGCTTCGTTCGCGATGACGGTCATTGCGAGCGTAGCGAAGCAATCCGGAGGCGACTAATCCCGTCAACCTTAGTCGCCAATCAAATAATTCAAATCCGCCAGCCTCGAATAATACGTGCTGAGCGCCGCGTAATACGTTATCTCCGCCTGCAGGACCAAATTCTGCGTGCTCAGCACCTCGCTTGACAGCATCAGCCCCACTTGAAACTTATCATAAGATATTTCATACGCGCGCTTCGTCTGCGCGATGCTCTCGAGGTCTACCTCCAAACTCTCGTAGGCGTCGGCGAGCGAGGCGCGGTTGTTTTTTACCGCCATATCCAGGTTTAAGCGTATGTTCTCTATTGTCAGTTCCAATTGCCGTTTTTGGGAGAGCGTTTGGGCTTTTTTATGTTTTACCGCGCCGCCGTCGTAGATGTCCCACTGCGCCCCAAGGGTCAGCGTGCCGTTGTTCTTCCACGTAAATTTCTTTTCCGCCGCGCTCCCGGCGCTCTGCCCGCCGCTGTATCCGGCGGAGGCGAAGACCGTGGGTATGTTTGTGGCCTCCGTTATGAGAAGCGACGTTTCTATTATTTCCATTTGTTTTTCCAAAGCCTTGATGTCGGTGGAAACATCGCGGGCTTTTGTTTGCAGAGACGGCAGCTCCGGCAAACTGAAGGATTCCGGCGCGTCCATGTCTTCCACGAGGGTGACGGAGGCGTTGACCGGCACGCCGATGAGCGTCGACAGGTAGTCGTGCGCGGCCTGCGACCCCGTCGCGGCCTGCTTGCGGGCGAGGCGCTGGTTGGCAAGCTGTACTTTGGCCTGCAGCAAATCGTTCTCCCCCCGCATTCCCACGTCCACCGCGTTGCCGAGGTCGCGCACCATCACTTCCATGAGCGATATGGCGGAGTCGAGCGCCGTGATGCTGCGGTTGGCGGCGAGCGCGTTGTAGTAGGCCTTGGTGACGTCGCGGCGTATCTCGCGGATAGCCGACCTTAGCTGCCACTCCGCGGCCTCGCGGCTCTGTTCCGAGATTTTTCCGGCGTTTTGGATTTTGCCGCCGGAGTAGAGGACGTGGTTCAGGTTGAGTCCCACGCTGTAGATGTTGCCGCTCATCTTTGCTTCAAAATCTTTATAAATGAGCGGCGCGAGCGCGTTATCTTTCGGAACTGACGCGAACATATTGTTACTGAGGGCGTCATAGAACGGCCGAAGGTCCGCCGCGACCGGCACCGCCTGCGTTCCCGACGGCGCCGGGATGAGCCGGGTGTACGAGGCCTGCGCGCTGAGCCTGGGCATCCGATTGGTCGCCGCCTCCAGTATCGCCGCGTCGAGTTCGTTTAACTTCTCGCCGGCTGTCTCAATGCGCAGGTTTGACTCAAGCGCCATCTTCACGCATTGGTCGAGCGTGAGGGGGGCCTGCGCGAACGCGAGCGCGGCGAGCGCGGCCATAATAATTATTGATGTTTTCCTGAACATTTTCTGTCCTTTCAAATTCCCCTCCGTGGAGGGGCGGCGCGCCGGCGCCGGGGTGGTGCCTTGCCTTTATTAACCCGCAACCGCCGTCTTTTCATTTATCCACGGTTTGAAAAACAGCAACAGCTTGTCCGTAACCTCGTGTATGCCGCCGCACTTCGGCGCCCCGCCCTTTGAGTGGATGCCTTGCATATACGCCGCCATCACGGCTTGGAAAAACGCGCCTATGTACAGGGTGACGGTCGCGTCGTCTATCGGGATGGCGAGCGTGCCGTCGGTCTTGGCCCGGGCTACGATTTTCATAAGGAGTCCGTCCATCTTATTGCGCCATAGCATAGTCTCGTTGAAAAGTTCTTCGTGCTTGGTCATGGAAACGACGAAACTCGACAGCATGGACGGGGAGGGCGTCGTCCGCTCGAAAGCGGCTGAGTTTCTGTCTAAAAAGTTCTTCTGGATGATGCCCGCGAACTCGCGAATGGTATCGACGAAAGGAAGGCCGCGGTCAATCACCTCCGAAAGACGCTCGTAAGCCGAGCGCTGCTCCCGTATCATTACATTTATAATGATGGCCTCCTTGTCGGGGAAGTAGTGGTAGACGGCGGCCTTTGAGAAGCCGGCCTCCTCGGCGACCTCCTCAAGGCGCACGTTCATGATACCCTCCCGCGACATGACCTTGATGGCGGCGTCCATGATGAGCTCCCGCTTCATCCCCCAAACGGCGTCCCGACGCGCCGACTTGGGGTCAACGGCATCGACGCCCCCCCCCCCCCCGTCAGCCGTGGAATCGGCCCCGGCATTTTCGGCGTCCTCTACATTATTATAGACATTATCATTAAAAACGTGCATACAGCCTCCGTCCAATACATAAAATACATCTGTTGATAAGCTTTCTTTCCAGTAACCCTAACCCTGTAACTGTTTTTTTGACCCACAGTATAAATATAACACTGTTTTTTCTAAAAAGCAAGACTTTTTTTATTTTTTTTAATATTGGGTTTAATTTATTGATACCATGTTTAATTTTTTGACTTTTGGTTGAAAATGAGGTTTCAAAGGGAGAGAGACAGTTTCAAATATCGACCAAAATATGTTTACACAGATTTTGAGACAGTCTCGGAAAACACCTTACGGATACAAAATCTTGCGAAAAGAGGACGGCATCTATTATATTATAGACATTATGGGTGACCGTACAATAATATCATTCGACTACGCGATAAAGCATATTTTACGCGACAAGGCCAACTTTAACATCCTTGGCGGCTTTCTGACGGAGCTGCTCGGACGTAAGGTT
>JAITCM010000104.1 GCA_031283085.1 Chitinispirillales bacterium
AGGCGGCATAATGTATATTTAAAAAGTAAAACAACAGACAAAAGCAACATAACTTTAACACGGAGGAACCACCTTAAATCGTTCCGAAAAACTGTCTAAAAAATTAGGCCAGCTCACCCTGAAAGCCGCTAAATTTTCCGAAAAACAGATACTCGCGCTTCGCCAAATGATTGTAATAAGCAATAACAAAGTAATATCGGCACACCCGCGGTGTCAATCCGTTTATAATCTTTTTTTTGACAGCCCCCGCGGAAAATATTATATTTTACGCAAGGGAGGTATTAGCGCCAAGATGCCGAGGCTTTTCGATCTGCTGTCCGACGACGTCAAAAAGGGGCTCGCCGCCGAGGCCAGGAAAGGTGCCGGCGGGGGTAAGGGCGCACGGGGCGGCGACGGGAAAAATGAGACTCCCGCCTGTAATCAATACGGCAGGAAAGACGTATCAACCGGCAGTAATCAATATGCGGATAAAAACCTGTCGGCGGACAACCGCCCACACACGGACAAAAGCGTCTCGTCCGGCAAAACTCAATATGGCCGCAGGAACGTTCCGTCAAGCGGCAGCGACAGAACGGCACCCGCTAATAATCGTCCGCACGATAAAAAGGGCGCCCCATCCGGCGATAATCATCACCCCGCAAAAAGAGACGCACCGTTTATGAACAACCATCCGCCCGTCAAAAATGCCAACCATGCCCCGCAAACCATAGACATCCCCGACTTCGTGGCGCTCGACGTGGAGACCACGGGGCTCGACTTCAAGCACGACCGGGTAATTGAGGTGGGCGCCGTCCGTTTCGTGAACGGCAAACCTGAGGCCGAGTTCTCCACCTTTGTGAACGCCGGCGTCCCTATCCCCGACCACATCACGCGGCTGACGCACATAACCGACGACGACATCCGTCCGGCGCCGAGCTTCGGCGACATCGCCATACAACTGCTTGAGTTCATCGGGACGTTGCCGCTCTGCGGGCATCAGACCGACTTTGACCTCACGTTTATAAACGAAGAGTTCAAGAGGGCCGGGTTTCCGGAGGCCTCGCCGCAAATCATAGACACGGCGCTTTTGTCGCGGATACTGTTGCAGAGCGTAGGCCGGTACTCGCTGAAGCACGCCTGCGACGCTCTTTCCGTGACGCTCGACAACGCTCACCGCGCCCTGCACGACGCGAAGGCGTCGGGGGAGCTTGCGGTGCGGCTTATCCCCAAGCTCTGCGAACTGCCGCTCGCTACGCGCCAGGCTTTGGCGGCTTTCGCGCCGGGGTCGATGTTCAAGACGCTGGCGATAAAAAGCCTGTTCGGCGCGCGCTACGGCGTCAACCTGGCGGCGGGCGAGCCGCTGCCGGGCGATTTGCAGCGGGTCGGCGCGCCGGAGGAGATTGCCCCGATTGACATATCGGAAATAAAGAGCCTCTTTTCCGACGAGGACAGGACAGGGCGTATAATAACCGGCTTTCGTACCAGAAGCGCCCAGCAAGAAATGGCGCTCCGCGTTACCCACGCGCTGAATGACCGGGGGATTTTGGTCGCCGAAGCCGGAACCGGCACGGGAAAATCGCTGGCATACCTGCTCCCCGCCGCCCTCCACGCTCTAAAGAATAATTGCCGCGTGCTCGTGTCCACGCATACGCGCAACCTGCAAGACCAGCTCATCACCAAAGACCTTCCCGGCGTAGCGGCGCTCTGCGGTGGGAAACTGCGCTACTCTAAACTGAAAGGACGGGGCAACTACCTCTGCCGCAACCGTTTTTACAAGGTGCTGAAAGGCGATATCGGCAACTTCTCGCAACGCGAGCGCAACGCCGCGCTGCCGCTCATCGTCTGGTCGCAGTACACGGAAAGCGGCGACATCGAGGAGCAGACCTTCTTCAGCCCCAAGTGGTTCTTCAAGGTGTGGAACCTCATCTCCGCCGACAGTTTGGAGTGCTCAGGACGCAGGTGTCCTTATTTTACCGTATGTTTCCTGCAGAAAGCGCGCCAGCTTGCCCAGTCCTCGCATATAGTCGTGATAAACCACGCGCTTTTCTATTCCGACGTGTGTTCCGAGACCTCGTTTTTGGGCGCCGCCGGCTCCATCATCTTCGACGAGGCGCACCACTTGGAGTCGAGCGGGCACCGGCACCTGCGCACAGAGCTGGACACAAACCGCGTGACGGCGTTTATCGACAGGCTGCATAACGCGCTGCGCATCGCGCCGAACTTCAAGGCGTTCATTAATATCGACGGGTTTGAGAAAGAGATGAAACGCCATCTGAAGCATATAAGAAAATGCTCTCAGGATATGATGTCCGAGATTGACAGTTGGGCATCGTTTATTGTACCCGGAGCTACCGCGGAGTACCAGGTCACGGTCAACGAGGATTCGTTTAGCCGAATGCTCGCGCCGGCCGTTTTCGACATCGCGCTGGGCGGATTGCAGGACACGTTCCATGAGTTCAGGCAGATAATTTCCGGAGTTCGCGAGAGAGATAAGGTAGACGAACTGCGGGACGAGGTACAGGCCTGCTCGGAACAGGCTTCGCAGATGCGCGCCGACTTACAGTATTTGACGGCGGCGAAGACGGAGGAACATGTTTTTTGGGCGGAGGGCAGCCACGAGAAGAAGTGGGCTAAGCTCTGCGGCGTCCCGCTTGACATAAGCGAGCTTTTGGCGCGGATATGGGAGCGTTGCGGCGGCGGGATCGTCTTCACCTCCGCGACGCTCGCGGCGCAAGGCTCGATGGAGTACGTGAACCGCGCCACAGGCTTAGACCGCTTCGCCGACCGCACGGAGTCCATCATACTGCCGAGTCCATACGGCACCGGCCAAACGCTCTTTTGCGCGTTCAGAGATTGCCCCGAGCCCGACGCCCCCGAATTCGCCGCTTTCGCGGCGGAGGCCATCGCCGCTATCCACGCGAAATTAGGCAGGAACGTGCTGGCGCTCTTCACCTCAAACGCGATGCTGAACAACGTATACGCGCAGCTCAAAACGCGACCGGAGGTAAACCGCAACAACATTCTGGCGCAAGGTTACGCCGGCAGCAGGAACGCGATGCTGGATCAGTTCAAGGCGCAGAGCGCGATGATACTGCTCGGCACAGACTCATTCTGGGAGGGCGTGGACGCGCCGGGGGAAACCTGCGAGGCGGTGGTCATCCCGCGTCTGCCGTTCCCCGTCCCCACCCACCCGCTCACTATGGCGCTGGGAAAGCGGATGGAAGAACGCTACGGCAGCGCCTTCTTCTCCTACTCCGTACCGGAAGCCGTAATAAAATTCCGCCAGGGCGCCGGCCGATTGATAAGATCCGTTAACGATAGAGGCGCGCTGGTCGTACTCGACAACAGGATTCTCACTAAGGGCTACGGCAAACAATTCTCCAAAGCCGTGGGGAGCGGAATCAACGAATTTAGCGAGGTTGACGGGATGGTAGAGGCTATGCGGGAGTTCTTTGGACGGGCCGCCGATAATAATAACGTTATTAATGACGGCGGTGAGGAAGCGGCGCCGGTATCAACAATAACATACGTGCCGTTTGAGGATTTGTGATGGAGAGCGACAGAAATAATATATTGATACGGCTTTCCGGATTACCTCGCCGCTTCGTTCATTTGGCTTACACCGAAACAAACAAGTTCGGCAAGCTCAATGTATCGCCTCGCAATGACCGTCATCGCGAGCGAAGCGAATCAATCCGTAAAGCCGCAACTATAGCATCGTCATTTATACAATCATTTATACCGGTGGCTATACTTTGTCCGCTCCTGTCGTTACTGTTATTGACATCCTGCAAAATCTACACTTTCAGCGGCTCTACTCTGCCCAGCCACATTAAAACGGTGATGATACCGGTGTTCGTCAACAAGACCCTGGAACCCGGCATCGACGACGATATCACCACCGAACTTTCTAAAGAGGTGCTCAAAAGCCAGCTGCGCCCCGCGAACAGCGACGCCGACGCGACTATCAGCGGTTCCGTGACGCGCTACGTCAACCGCCCGCACACCTTCGGCGCCGGGGGCGCGGAGGTAAACGTCGAGCAGTACATAGTGCAAATATCGGCGGAGGTCGAATTCTTCGACAACAAGAAAGATGAGTCTATCTACAAAGGCACGGTGTCAGGGGAGGGAATATACCTCTTCGAAAGCGAGGACGAAGCGGCCGGACGGGAGAAAGCGGTGAAGAATTTGGTGGAGAAAATTATACAGAATTCCGTGCAAATATGGTAAAAAGACGACGGGCGCCGCCGGCGCCCGTCAATCACATCAATTCCCAACAAGCCGCTACTTAACGACCGCGATGACCGTTGATACCCTTTCTCTCGTACCGTCTTTTGTTGTAATCATGCCCTTGACGGCGTATGAACCGTTCGCCGCTTGTCTGCCCCTGCTGTCTTTCAGGTTCCATGCCCCTACGGCGCGTTTGCCGCTATTTCCCTTATCGTTCAGGTTTACCGTCGCCGCCAAATTACCCGACGCGTCGTAGACGGTGAGTTTTCCGGTTTTGATTGCGCGGCCGGTTCTGAAAAATTTGACTTCGGCGGATGCCGGATTGGGACCCGCCGTGAGTTCGCCCGCGATTATCGCGACCGGCGCTATGGCGGCGACCTCCGCGGTCGGCGCGGTCGGAATTTCGCGGTTGGGCGAGGCTACTGCGACGAAGCGCTTCTCGAATATCGCCGAGTCCGACACATTTGCCCGCACGTTTATATGGTAGCGCGGATTCTCATTTGAACCGTCGCCGCTCCACCCGACGAATATGTAACCCGAATCGGCGATTGCCGTAATAGCGGCGGCGTTTTTGCCGGATGCCACCGTGGTATCGTAAGCAGAGACGTACACGCTGTTATCGTCAATCCTCAACTTGCCGCCCTCTCCGGCGACGTAGGTCACCCTGTAGGCGGTGGCTGCGGTGTCGGTGGAGACAAACTCCGCCCTTAACATACTGTCCGATTTGGCAATATCCGTGCGGACGGAGCTCGCCACGCCGTCACTCCATCTGACAAACCCGTATCCCTCGTCCGGCACAGCCGTGATAGTCGGTCCGGCGCTATCGGCCACCACATCGCGGATGATTATCGATATTGGGTCACCGTTCCCCTCCTTGAGCTTACCGCCCTTGCCGGCGGAATAGGCGAGTACGAAATACTGTAACTCGGGGTCTATCGGCTCTGTCGGGACAGGATTGAAGACCGCTTCGGCATAAACTTCGTTGACGCCGTATTTATCGGTGCGCGTGGCGGTCGTAATATTGTCGTCCCACCTGAAGAACGCGTAACCGTCGTTGGGCACTGCGGTCACCGTTATGCTGTCGCCCGGCGCCAGGCTGTCGGCGAACACAGGAAACCGGTTACAATCAACGGACGCGCAAAAGCCCATAGCTTTGGCGTAGTCGACCCGCACGTAACCGCCCGAACTCGCTATGTACGTAACTTTAACGTATTCAATGACCGGCGGGGCGACGTACTCCTCAAACTCGGCGGTGAACGTCAGATTTCCGTCCGTCACCCTGTCCGAGCGTGACTGGGTCACGCTGCCGTCACTCCACCTCGCAAACCTGGACTGCGGGTTGACCCGCGGCACGGCGGTGACCGTCGGGCCGTTCTCGCCCGGCGCGAGCGTTACGGTGTGCTCCGTTACCATTCCCGTCACACCGTCAATCTGCAGGTCGCCGTTGTCCCCCGCTTTGTAGGTGACGGTGAACTTCTGCAACTCGAATATCGCCGTAAACACCTTGTCGGACGTCGCGACGTCGGTGCGGGTCAAGTCAGTTTTATCATCGTCCCATTTGACGAAACGATAGTTGGCAGACGGCGCGGCCGTGACCGTTGGGCCGCTTGTGTTGACCGCCACCGAGTCTGTTCTTGAAAATCTGGGTGTTTCACCGGCAACTGTGACCCATCCGCCGTTATCCGTATTGACCCTGTATGTCAGGGCGTATTTCACGGTGGCGGCAGGAGGAACGGTCTGGCCGGGGAACCTGTCGGCGCCGAGGAAGTAGATGTTGTCAACGGCGATGGTGCCGGTGCCGGCGGTGTTGGTGGCTATCTGTATCTTAGCGAGGTTGGCCTTGTTAAACGCGGGCGCCGGCGTTACCCAAGACGGGGCGACCAACTCGGTAAACGGTATTGCGGCGGATTTCCACGCGCCGTCTGTGCCGGGCAGGTAGACGTAAAAATCTTTACCCGCCGGGGTCAGGGCGCCGGTTTTATCAACAACCTCTACCTTTACCTTGTCTAATCCTGTGGTTTTGTACTCAAGGTATATGCCGGTGAATGTGCTCGCGTTTAGAGGCGCGGCCACCGTTTCGTCGCTGAGATTGATACCTATACCGACATAAATATTGTCCGTTGTACCGGCCGCCGCCGCTGTAAATTGAATAGATTTTCCCTTGCCTTGCCTACCGTCCGTGCTATCTTTGATGGTGGAAGCGTCATTATTGTATGAATATTCGTAGTAGCCGAGCGCGTTTGGGGAGCTTGTAAAGTCAGTGAGCAGGACGCTCGGAGTTGATGGCTCAAATGTCGTGGACACGCACGAGGCGCAGATGTCGGCGGTGGAAGGCGGCGTTACGGGGGTGGTCACGCTGCCTATCAGCATGACATCATCAATCGCGAAAGTACCGCTAGCGTTCGCGGCGGTGACGGTATCATTCGCCTTGATTGCCCACTCGAGTTTGGTTACCTTGGTTTTGTCGAACGTAATCGTTGGGGCGTATTGGTCTAACACAAGGTCTCCGGGGATGTTGACTGTGTATGTTGCCCAATCAGTACCGGATATCTTGAACAATTTGCCGAACTTGCCCCAGTTCGCCGAGCTGTTTGCCGTAGTGCTCAAATAAAAGCGGAATTTCAGGCCGTCAGGCCCCTTAGCCTTGAATGTGATGGAGGTAACGCCGCTCCAATCGCTCCGCCCCGCCTCCGAGACATTGGTGCCAATCGCGATCACCCGACTGTCATCAGCATCCTTTTTCGCACTGTTTATACCGGAATAAACCATCGTCCCGGCACCGTTGACAACCGTAAATTCAGCCAGCCCAAGCGGCGTCATGTACCCGCTTTCGTATGTGTACCACCAATCCCCGTACACATTATCCGTTCTCCCGTCCTCAAAATCGTCAAAAACAACATCCGCCGCCACCGGCAAACAAAGCCCCAGCGCTACGACCGCCCCGGCAATAAGCCCCCTGCAAGTCTTGGTTAACATGGCAGTTCCTTTCTTTAAATAGTAACGAAATTAAACGGTTATCGGCCTTAGGCGCGGGAACACAGACATACCGCCATACATATATTATACCCAATTTATGCGCCCCACGCTACAAAATTTTCACTTTTTTGAGCGCCCGCCGGCATTGACCTCGATATTTTTGCCTTAATAATGTTGATTTTACGCGTTACATTATCGTATCATTAAATACTAATGGGTTATCCGCCAAAAACATGGTATAAAACACAGACAGGCAAAGGCAAGGTGCGCCGCCATGAATTGCTACGAAGTTACAGGCTGTCCGGAGGAGCGTAGAGCGTCGTGCCTCGTCTTTCGGAATTTCCACAACAAACCCGACGACATGGGGAACATCTCCTGCTGGGTGCTCAAGCGCGGCGACCCGGACTGGACGGACGCGGACGGGGAGAAGTGCCGCCGGTGCCCCTACTGCCAAGCGGTCAACCACCACGGCGTAACGGTCAGCTACGGTCAGAGCGGTACCGTCGTCATAGAGTGCGGCGGGGCGCTCAATCTCCTTAGGACGCAGGTATTGGGCGAGGTCGCCGACAGGTTGAAGCGCGATGGCAAGTGCCGCGTGGCGCTCGACCTCTCCGCCGTGACGAACATATACTCGTGCGCTATGAGCATGATGGTCAGACTCCACCTGCAGTGCGAGGAGATGGGCGGGCTGTTCGTTATGGCCGGGGCGACGGGGTACGTGAAAGTGGCTATCAACACGGTGCTTATCGACAAGATAGTGAAGTGCGCCGAAACTATGGATGAAGCGCTTGCCCTAATGGGCGGCGACGTTGACAACCGCCCCTAAAACGCCGCACGAGCCTTGTTCATACAACATTTTTTGTACTTTTTACCGCTCCCGCAGCCGCAGAGAGCGTTTCGATTGATTTTCTCCTCCCCGCGCACAAAGGGCCTGGGCGGGTGCACCGTACCGTCCACGTAGTACCACTGCCCATCGCTCTTCTTGAACGAGCCAGTTTCGTGCAATGTCTTCTTCATGCGCTCCTCAGTGAACCGCGCTACGAACTCCACCGTCCCCTCGCTGTCGCCGGCCTGCCCATCCGTCGTTGATAGCACCTCGAAACCCGTCCACTCGGAGTTCGCCGACCATGAGCGTATGGATTTCTCGTCGCACTCCGAGCGCCTGTCCGGGTACGTGGAGGAGATGATGAAGTCTATCGTCCCGGTGGCGTAAGCGCTGTAACGTCCCCGCATAAGCTCTTCGGCGGTGGCCGCGGGGCGGACACCGGTCACGACGGGCTCGCAGCAGTCGGCGTAGGCGCGCCCGGAGAAACACGGGCATAAGTCGCGGCTTTTATTAGTATCTGCCATACCAAAGTTCCTTTCGACGGTAACGGTAGCGGCATATTGTGTACCGGTGATAATTAACAGGCGCCCCCTACCCGCCCTGATTATGGAATATATATTATGCGCGGACTTACGATATTATACGGCTTCGCCGTTATTGCTCCGACCGCAACCTTTTGAAGAACGCCTTCAGCAACTCCCGCGATTCATCCTCCATTACACCCGATACCACGGCGGGGAAATTGCGGTACGAGCGCTCCGCCTCGTCCCTGTAGTTGAAGCTGTCTATGCCGCCGAGACGGCTGTCCCTCGCCCCGTAGATGACGGCGCTCACCCTCGATTGCAGAATCGCCCCCAGGCACATCAGGCATGGTTCGAGCGTCACGTAAAGGGCGCATCCGTTGAGCCGCCAGCCGCCGACATGGTTCGACGCCGCCGTCATGGCTATTATCTCGGCGTGGGCGGTAGCGTCGCCGAGCGCCTCCACGCGGTTGTGCCCCCGCCCTATAATCCGCCCGCCCAGCTCGACCACGGCGCCGACGGGCACCTCGCCCTCGTCAAAAGCCGCCTCAGCCTCACGGTAAGCGGCGGCCATGAAACCGGTATGGTCATGGGTGAGCGCCAGGGTATCGGAATTGTTGGGATTGTCCAAATTGTCGGGGGCGTCCGCCATGATTGCCTCAATTTAATAACCGAACCGCACAAACCGGCACGAATAACCGCAAAAAGTCTTTAAAGTCAATTAAAGACAACAAAAACGCCGCACCGCGGGGATACCACCGGACGCACCGGAGAACCCCACGGCTGTTACGCACACATACGGTATCGCTTACGCTGGGCAGGCCTACTTCTTTTTATGCCTCTGCAACCGGCGGGCTTTCTTCCTCTTGTGACGGTTGATCTTAGCTTTTCTCTTCTTCTTCACGCTCGACATTTTCGGCGTCTTTCCTTTCGTGTACACCAAGGTACAGGCGTTTTTTATATGGAAACATATAATATAATATATGGAACGGCGGGATGTCAAACTTTATGTTATTTTCTTTTTGAGGGCTGGAGCGCCATAACGGAAGCGCCGCCGCTACCTACTTACTGTAATCGACGAATCCCCCAAACCTCCGATGGAACCACCCGAACCAGTGCTCCGGGCGCTTCATCACCCACCGCGACAGAATATCGTTGTGCTGCGCCTGAATCGCCGTTATCGCCGCCTCGGTGTCCCCGCCCGCCTCCTCCGCCGGCGGTTCAGCCTCGAAAAAATCTATGTCGTAGACCCCGTCGCCCCCCATTATCGCGTACACTGGAACCGCGGCCGCCCCGGTCTTGCGTATAAGGCCGGCCACCGTCCTCACCGTGGAGGCGGTCTTGCCGAGGAAGGGCACGGGGGTACCCATTGACCCCATATTCTGGTCTATGAGGATGGCCGTGATGCCGTTCCTCTTGAGGGCGGATAGCATCCCGCGAAGCGCGCTGTCCGTGTAGATGGTATTGACTCCGAGCGCCGTCCGCTTCTTGAACAGCCAGTCCTCCACGAGCGGATTGGACATGGGCTTCGCGACCACGTTCAGGTCGCTCTCCTGCTTGCCCCAAATGGATGCCAGGAGTTCCCAATTGCCGAAATGCGCCAATACAATTATCGTACCCTTGCCCCTGCCCCGGGTGCCCGTGTATATGTCGTATCTGTTCAGGCGGTATGGCGGGAGTTTGCCGCCTCGGAGGAAGTCCACGGCGTAGCGCCCCATATTCCTGTATAACCTGCGGATGATTTTGTCCGCCTTGCCCTTATCCCAAAGCCCGACATGGTCAAAGTTCTTTCGGACAATCCCGCGGTGGACGCCTAATAGACAAAGCAACCTGCCGACAGCCCCGCCTAAAGCCAGGGCGAGCCCGCGCGGGGTAAGGTTCACGGCGAACTCAACTACGCGCAGGGCGGCGTACTCGAAGTAATGGGCGGTTTTGGGTTTTGGTTTTTTGTCGTTCACGGTATAAAATATACATTATTGCGGGGGGCGTTGTGGCGTTAAAATCAAAATCCTTAAAATGGGTGCGCGCACTAAATATTGTATGCGGCGGCGTAATCTCCGCCTGCCAGCGCTACCCCATAAATGTTATTTTTATGTTGATTTCGGCGGCCACAAACTATTATATTTGTGATAGACGGTCAAACCGTAACAAAAAGGTAAGGTGGTTTATTATGGGAATCAACGAAAAAGTTAAAATCTCTCCCGAAATAACAGGGCAAGACGACTGGATTACAGGCGAAGTCATTGACGTTGAGAAAAATCCGTTTAACGGTATCGTAATATCGGCAAAAGATACCTCCGGCCGCATTTTTTTTCGATAACGAAAAGTATTTTATTCCAATGGAAAAGGTGTAACATAATGTTTGCCATCGCCTTTGACATATCCATCTCAAAGCTCAAAATTATACGGTATATAATCGGTTAACCCAATTTAAAAAGGACTGTCGATTGCCCACACGGATAAAAATCTGCGGAATCACCCGCGTTGAGGATGCCTTAGCCGCCGCCCGCCTCGGCGTTGACGCGCTGGGGTTTATATTTGTTCCGGCCAGCCCGCGTTATATCAGGCCTGTCGACGCGGCGGAAATCATAAAAAGGCTCCCGCCGTTCGTCTCTAAGGCGGGGGTCTTCGTCAATGAGGAACCGCGCCTTGTCCTTGAGGCTTGCCGTACCGCGGGGACGGACATCGTACAGCTCCACGGCGACGAACCGCCGGAGTATTGCGCCGGCTTCCCGTTGCCTGTCGTCAAAGTATTCTCCGTCGGTACGGATTTTGACCCGTCCGTCATGCGGCGGTATGATGCCGCCGGATACCTGCTCGACACCTGGGACCCGAAACTGCGCGGGGGCAGCGGGAATACGTTTGACTGGTCTATAGCGGCCAAAGCGTGTGATATGTTCGACACCGTAATCCTCTCCGGCGGACTTAACCCGCTCAACGTCCGCGAGGCGGTAGAAGCGGCGCGCCCCTACGCCGTCGACCTGAACAGCGGGGTGGAGGTCAGCCCGGGGGTGAAGGATCATGACAAGATAAAGGCCGCCGTTTCCATTGTCAAGGGGGGGTAGGCTGGCCTCCCTCTACATACACATCCCGTTCTGCGCCAAGAGGTGCAGGTACTGCGATTTCTATTCGCTCCCTGCAGGCGGTGATTATTCGCGTATTCGTATTGATGATAGCGTAAATGATTATCAGCGTATCAATAATCGGTACGATACAAATAACGTTGCCGTCATCAATCAATATATAGACGCCGTAATAAAAGAATGGGATATATACGAGTCCGCCGGTATGTTAGACCGCCGCGGTATCGATACAATCTACATCGGCGGGGGGACGCCGTCAATCCTTGATGTCGATACTTGGGAAAGACTTGACAAAAAAATGTTTTCCAGGATTGACAGGACGGGAATCAAAGAGTGGTCAATCGAGTGCAACCCGGAATCATTTAATATGGACAAGGCGCGAGCGTACTCAAAGAGCGGGGTAACTCGGTTGACGTTCGGCATCCAATCACTGAACGACAGGGAATTGTCACTATGCGGCAGGGCGCACAATTCGGCGCGGGCGCTTGACGTACTGCGTGACGGGCGATTAGCAGCCATGTTTGATTCTACAGGCGTCGACATCATTTACGGACTGCCCGGTCAAACCATAGACACGCTAAACGCCACGCTGTCGCCCCTCCTCTCAATCCGGCATATAAAACACCTCTCCGCCTACGAATTGACAATCGCCGAAGAGACGCCTTTCGGCAGGCACGGCAAAATATTACCGCGGCCGGACGAGGACACGATTGCGGATATGTATCGGTTGATAGGCAACCGCTGCGCCGAACGCGGTATGGGGCGGTACGAGGTCTCAAACTACGCTATAGACGGGTACGAATCAGTCCACAACAAAGCCTACTGGTCGCACAAACCCTACACAGGCTTAGGCGCGTCGGCGCATTCGTACATACACCCCAGGCGGCGGGGCAATGTTTGTGATGTCAATCAATACATATCGTTGCTGTCGTCAGGCCGAAAACCGGTAGACTTTGAGGAGGTATTGACAAACAAGGAATTAGCTGAGGAGATGGTCTTCTTGGGGTTAAGGAACACCGGCGGCATTGACAAACGCGAATTTGAGGCGCGTACCGGCCGCCGTCTTTGCGACGCCGGAAGCGAGAAAGAGGCGCGGTTGCGGGAGTATGTTGAAACCGGACTTCTGATTGATTCGGGAGAGGCGTTGATTCCGACATCTAAAGGAATGCTGTTCGCGGATATGATGGCGCTGGGGATTATTCAATCCCCATGTTTTGGTAATTGACAGGTGTTAATGGTATAAAAACGCCGAGAACTTTTTTCTTGAATACACATCGTTAAAATTGTAGCGGTACTCGCCATTCATTTTTTCCTTTAGCCCCGGAAGCACCAGTATCTCAACGATTTCACCGATGTCCTCGCCCATGCTGCCGATATTTTTGTATATATCTTTCATAGCTACCTGCAATACTCGATTAGTTTCTTTCTGATATTGTCTTATCGCCTCGTCAGACGCCGCCATCTTTTCCGTCAGCATCGCTTCGGACGCCGCTATGCTGGCGGTCATCGACAGAATCGCCCTGTCTATCTTATCCAGCCTGCTGCCCGCGGTTCTCTTGGCCTTTGGGGCGGATATAGCCTTTTTGGGCTTTCTGACCGGAGTTTTTGCCGTGGTTTTGACCGCCATAACGCCCTCCTTTTTATTAATATAATACCCGCGCGCGGTGAAAAACTAGGGCTTCTGAACTTTTTAGGGGCGGAACTTAAATTGGTGGGGGACAGGCTTCACCCATCCCCCGGCCATTGATGTCAAACCCCGACCGCGCCCGTCACTTGACCTTGATCTCAACCGGCAACGCTTTCCGATTTTTGGGCAAGCTTATCTCCAGCACTCCGTTGGCCGCCTTGGCCTCGACCTTCTCCGCGTCTACGTCGTCGGGCAACGCGAAGCTCCTGTAGAAGCGCCCGTGGGCGCGCTCCGTCAGGTGGTACTTGCCGGTACGCTCATCTTTGCGTTCGCCCTCGATCTTCACCGCGCCGTTCTCGACCTTTATGGAGATGTCCTCCTTGGCCAGTCCGGGAATGTCAAGCGTGACGGCGTACCTGTTCTCCTCTTCGAAGACGTCCATACGCGGCAACACCTTATAGTCCGCGCAGTCTCCGGTCAACGACCTGTCGCCGAAGACCCTGTCGAAGATGCTGAAGAAATCAGCCACAGCCGGGACGGGACGCATAACCAGTGCACTCATAACAGCCTCCTTGTTATTGGTTTATGTTATTGTTTGTTTATTAATTGCCCGTATTAACCTCTTATCCGTATCGATTGTCGACCTCCTTTCTCACGTCAATACATAATTGCAAACGGCGTGCCAATGTGCCGGAAATTATCGATTACGGCGATTTTGCGGCTTTTTGGGGACTGACGCAGGTTTTAATGTTTGGATTTGCAACAGATGGGCGTTTCACCGCGTTTTATAAAGAATCGGGCGGCAGATTGCCGCTCCTGTATATATACCACTTAATGGTCTCCCGTATTCCCGCCTCAAACTCCACCGCGGGCACCCACCCCAGTTCCTGCCTAATCTTTGAAGCGTCAATAGCGTACCGCCTGTCGTGCCCCAGCCTGTCCGTGACAAACGATATCAGGTTTTCCGGCTTTCCCAACCGCGATAATATGAGCTTGACAATGTCAATGTTGCGCATCTCATTATTCCCGCCGATGTTGTACACCTCCCCTGCCCTGCCCCTTTCCAATACGGCCTCCACCGCGCGGCAGTGGTCGTCCACGTGTATCCAGTCCCTCACGTTCATGCCATCGCCGTAGACGGGCAGCGGCCTGTTGTTTATGGCATTCGTTATCATCAGGGGAATCAGCTTCTCGGTAAACTGGTACGGGCCGTAGTTGTTTGAGCAACGTGTGATAATGACCGGAAATCCGTAGGTCTCAAAGTAGGCGCGGGCCAAGAGGTCGCTGCCCGCTTTAGTGGCCGAGTACGGGCTGTTTGGGGCAAGCGGCGCAGACTCCGTGAAGCGCCCTTCCGTCCCCAGCGACCCGTAGACCTCGTCCGTCGATATGTGGACAAAGCGCCTTCCGCCGAAGTCGCCGCGCGGACCCTCCCACGCCTCCTTCGCCGCCTGCATCAGTGTCTGCGTACCGAGCACGTTTGTCGTGACGAATCGAGCCGGCCCCGATATGCTGTTGTCCACGTGGCTCTCCGCGGCAAAGTGCGCCACCGCGTCGAAGCCGTGTTCGCCGAACACGTTCTTTAGCGCCGCCGCGTCGCAGATATCGCCCCGAACAAACGTGTACCGCGGGTTGTTCGCAACATCGTCTAAGTTATCCAGGCGGCCGGCGTACGTCAACAGGTCATAGTTGACGATAGAGACGTCGTCGTGACCGTTCAACATGGCGCGGATGAAGTTCGAACCTATGAATCCGGCGCCGCCCGTCACTAATATCTTTTTCATTATATCTCCCCCTCAACGGACAAAAACTCACTAAACGCCTCGCGCCACTCCGGCATTATATTTGCGTTCATCGCCTTGAGCCTCGCGTTCTCCAGCACGCTGTAGCGCGGACGCGGGGTTTTGCTCGGATACTCCTCGGTCGCGCAGGGCAAAATGCCGGCGTCAATGCCGCAGGCGGCGGCGACCACCCTCGCGAAATCAAACCAGGTACAAGCCCCCTCGCACGTGGCGTGAAATACGCCGCGTTCCCCTCTGTCAATAACCGACAGTATCTGCCGGCAGACGCTGACCGTCCAAGTCGGCGTCCCGAACTGGTCGTTCACCACCCGAAGCGGCTTATTCTCCCGCCGGCAAGACGACGCGGCGCGGCGGATTGTCTTGACAAAATTACTGCCGCCCGCCCCATACAGCCACGCTATCCTGAAGACCATACTGCCGGCGCCGTACAGTTCGGCGATAATCTCCTCCCCGCGCAGCTTAGACTTCCCGTAGACCGTCCGCGGATTCGCCCCGCAATCTTCCGTATACGGCGACGACGCGGCGCCGTCGAAGACATAGTCGGTACTGATGTGCACGAGCAGCGACGCTGCGGATTTCGCGGCAAGGGCCAAGTTCCCGCAAGCGTCGGCGTTCAAAGCAAACGCGGCTTCGCGGTTCGTCTCGCAATCGTCAACCGCGGTGAACGCGGCGCAGTTTATCACGGCATCCGGGGTAGAATCTTTTATAACGGATTCCACGGACGACCTGTCGCGTATATCAATCAGCGGATAGTCGATTGGAATAACGGAGTGGCCCAGCCGTTCCGCCGTTTTGACGAAATCGCTGCCTAATTGACCGGAGGAACCTATTATCAGCAGTGTCATAATTAACGTTTAAGCACCGCCGAAAGATTCCGCGCAATAGCGTCGAAGCATTCCGCTACCTGCGTGTCGTTTTGCATTACCGCCGGACCCAGTCTTCTCAGCGACGCCCTTATCTCCGGGGTGTAGAGCATATATCCTATATATGTCAGCGATACCGACAGGTACTTTTGCACTATTCCGGTAAAACCCTCGCCTATCCTTACCTCGTCCTGGCCTCTTACCATGTTCAGCACTAAAAAAAGCCTGCGGGCGTCTAACCACTCTTTCATTGCTTCCACCTCTTTTGGGCACTTGGCCTGTAGCTGCGTGAACATGCTGTCCAATGTCGGGGCGGCGGCGGCGCCTCTGGCGTTTGTGTAGGCGGTCAGCAGTTTCTGTATATCCTCCCGGCCGGGGAAAGCCCGTATCAGCCCGCGGAAGATGCCGCTCTTTAGAAAAGCGTATGCGTTTTCGAGGGAGGTCGGCAGGCTGTCGGTTACGGTTATGTTGTTCGGGAAGGCGGCGAAAAAGTCGGTGACTATCGTGCTGCTGCCCGCGCCGAGGTCTACCAATATGTAGTCGGCGGTCAGGGTTTTTATGCCGTTCAGTATCTTTTGCTTCTGCGTGAAATTCGGGTTTGCCAGCTCCAGAAACTCGCCGGCGCCGGAGATGAGCCAGCTTTGAGGGACAGGGGTCTTGACGGCCACGCTTTCAAGCGTCGGGCGTTCGCCGGTGAGGAAGTGCTGTAGGGTTACAGCCGGACGGCGCATACCGAGGCACGTATGCAGGTTGGCGCCGCCGAGGTCGGCGTCGATGTAGCCCACCGAGCAGCCCTGGCGCGAGAGCGCGGCGCCGAGGTTGGAACTCACCGTGCTCTTCCCCACCCCGCCCTTGCCGCCGCCCACCGAGATTATTACGGGTTCGCTCATGGCGGCGTTTTAGCCCCCGCGCCCCGCGCCGGCAGCGGCGCGGCGCCATCACGACGCCAGGAGTCGTCGTCCGTGTGGACAAGCCCGCTCATGTCCCACAACCCTTCCGCAATCTTGGGGAACGACAACTTGTACTCAACGCCGAAACGCTCAAAACCCACGCTCAACACCGATTGCGCAAAGAAGAGGAACCCAACGACAAGCACAACCACCGCCGTACCCGCCAAATAACGGACAAACGACCGCCTGTCCACGACATCCTCGCTGCCGCCGCCGCAAAGCTCAAGCCGCTTGCTGTAGGCCGCGTTGACCGCCCTCACGGCAATCCGCTCGTAAGCCGCTACATCCGCCTTGGAAACAGCCGCCCCCACCGCCGTCGCGTCAAACTTTTTCAACCCGCAACGAGCGGCAAACCACCGGTCAGGCCGGTGCGGACGCGACCGGATGACGCAACCGTACAGCTCCGCGAGCCGACGCGCCGCATCGCCGCACGCCGCATCGTGGTCCTTCCCCTGCGACCGCAAAAGGAGGTAAAGTTCGCGAATCCGCCCGCTAAACAAGGCATAAAAAGCCGACGGGTCGCCCCGGTGGGCCAGCTGGACATATAATTGTGTTTCAGATGCTATGTTCTTCATGCGTATAAATATAGTAAACCGCAACCTCCAATATCAAGAGGCACGCAATAATATTTAAAGCCAACACCCCAAACCGCAATCGGACGGTAATATTATTAATTTTAATTTTTTACTTGGATATTGACTTATGAGGTTCCCATATACTATTTTAATCGGTCTTTTAAATTCGTCACTTTTGGGGCACTGTTTTATCGATTCGCCATATTGTTGTTTCCATCGATAATAAACGCCTCGCTACACCAGGTTTTGATACTGTAATTCATTCAAATACCCCACCTTGTTGACGGTATTTCCACCACCTTAATCTTTTTGTTGGCGCTTCCGAATTTAGCACCCCTACCCGATGCGGTTTTGTGGCTGATTCCCAGTGTTTTGATAGCGGTAATAAAGCGTCTCTATTGCTGATTTCGGCTTTTTTGCACCCCGTTAGGGGTGCATAGCTCTGTAGAACGTGGGTTTCCCCCCTCGTTCCCCGCACCCCGTTAGGGGTGCGTCCCTAATAGCCATCTTTCTGTTTAATCGCTGACAAAATCACCCGCTTTAACCTGTTTTTAAGCCGCAAAGCATACTATTTTTATCAACTCGCGAAAAAAAGCGTTTATCCCCATTGTTACCCCATTGTTCGGCGTTTGTCACATGGTCGCCGCTGTCTAATATATACGACCGTTTATATATGTCAACGAAACGGAAATAATCGTGAAAATCACGGTTTTTTTGACATTATTTATTAAAAAACAAAGGGGGGGAACGTCAAAATAAAGCTGTTTTGGGGGTAGTACGGCAGTATCGCGGTAAGTTGTTTGCCGGCTGCCGGTTGGGTAACGTATAGCTAACGGGTAGTTATATGTCATTTTTATTACACTTTAATTTAAGGGGAGGCGGTTTATGAAGAAGGTACTTGCCGGTGTGGTGATGGGATTGGCGCTGGGGGCGGTTTCGGCGGTGTCGGCGGTTGACTTGAGCGTGGGGGGCGGGGGGTTCTTCGCCAGTGACTTCGGGGGCGGTCTCCTAGGTGTATCAGCCAAGTCCGCGTCTGCCGATATTGAAATGAAACAATCTGTTCCTTGGTATGGTGGTGGTATTCAGGTGTTTTTTGACGCGGCTTATGCGGAAATAGGTCTTGGTCTAACATTCGCCGGCGGAACATTAAGCACGGAACGAACCAGAGCCGGCGAAACTGTAAAAGACGATACTTCCACTACTGCGTCCGGCACCGGTCTTAACATCAGTGTATTGGGAAAATATCCTATTGCGTTGAGCGACGCCGTGACACTATTCCCAACCGCAGGTATTGATTATGCCACATGTCTTTCGGCATCATATACGTCTGGCGGTAAAACGCATGATTTCGATGGAAAGACCGATGATGGAAATCCATCTGAAGGCGAACCAAAAGCCGGAGATTTCAGCTCGCTATGGATAAAATTCGGTGTGGGTCTTGACTACAATTTGTCCGACAAACTGTTCCTTCGCCCCACAGTCTTGTACGGAATTCGGTTGGCCAACAAAAGTGAAAATGACATGGTTGATGATATGAAAGTCGGAGCCCCATCCGACGCGGAAATTAATTCGGTCTTGGGTCACGGCCTAACTGTAAAAGTCGGCATAGGCTTCAAGCTCTAGCGGGCAGTTGTGCTGTTTGGATACCGCGCAAGGACAAGGCGGGCGGCTTATTGCCGCCCGTTTTTAGGCCATAAACCCGCCCACACTCCCAGCAATCCCCCGCATCCTCTCTAACCCATTCTCTCTCTGAAGCAAATTCCCCGTAACGATGATGTCCGCCCCGGCACGGAGTTTTTCTAGTGCTGTATCCTCGTCCCGTATTCCGCCGCCTACTATGATAGGAATGTCAACGCACTCCCGCACCGCTTCTATCATCTCCGGCGGGACTGTCATTGTTGCGCCGCTTCCGGCTTCCAAGTAGAGCATATCCATTCCCAAATACTGCGCGGCTAAGGCGTGGGCGGCGGCTATGTTGGGTTTTGAGCGTGGGAGAGGGCGGGTGCCGCTCATAAACTCTACCGATGTTACGGCGCCGGACTCTACCAGCATATAGCCGGTGGAAATAGGCTCTAAACCGTACTGGCGGATTACCGGAGCGGCTTTCACGTGCTCGCCTATTAGGTTGACGGGATTGCGTCCTGATATTAACGACAAATACAGCAACGCGCTTGCGTGTTTGGAGAGCTGGGTCGCGTCGCCGGGGAAAAGTATCACGGGGAGCGGCACCGTCTCCCGCAGCGACTTGACAAATACGTCGATACGGTTTGATTGCAACAGGCTTCCGCCCACCAGCAGCGCGCTCACGCCGCATTCCGCCGCGGTCTTCGCTATCTCGCAGGCTTTCTCCACTGTAAAGTCGTCGGGGTCAAGCAGCACCCAGTGGGCGCGGCGGTTCTCGGCCTTGTCTTTGCGGATGCCTGTTAGTATTTTTCCGTTGTTCATAATGGTTTTAATCTTGTCAATCCTGTTAATCTTAATAAAATCCCGGTTCAGACGTATTTGGCCGTAACGAGCCGTTTAATATCCGCCAGCGCCTCGCCCAGTTTGCCGGCCTCCTTGCCGCCGGCCTGGGCGCGGTCAGGCTTGCCGCCGCCGCCGCCGCCGGCGCGCTTGGCCGCCGCCTTGACTAATTCGCCGCAGTGGATGCCGTGCTTCGACACCGCCTCCGCGCCAGCCCCGGCGGCAAACATCGCGCTGCCGCCGACCACCGCGCCTACCGCAATCACCGTGGTTGACAAACCATCGGCGCGGAGCCTGTCGGAAATCGCGTCGGCTATGCGGGTGAACGAGTCCTTGTCCAATTCCCCCATGTCCTTCACGGCAAATTTGAGCGGCGCGGCGCACCCGGCAGCCTCGGCAAAAATCGCCCCTACCGCGTCGGCGGCTTTCGCCGTTGACAAATCATTTACCTTGCTTTCTAACTTTTTGACGGTATCAATCAACCCGGAAACACGCTCCAACAGTTTATCCTGGCTGACTTTCAACATAACGGCCAGCGCGGACGCTGTTTTCTCCCTGTCAATCACATACCGTACCGCCGCCGTTCCCGTGACGGCGTTTATACGTCGGACGCCGGCGGAAACGCTCTCCTCACCTGTTATATGGAACAAGCCAATCTGCCCCGTCGCTGAAACGTGCGTGCCGCCGCATAATTCTTTGGAAACCGGAACAATGCCCACCACCCGCACCTTGTCCCCGTACTTCTCGCCGAAGAGCGCCGTCGCCCCCTCCGCCTTTGCCGTTGCGGTGTCCTTTATTACCGTATCAACGCGGTAATTGTCCATTATCCACTGATTGACCAGCGTCTCCACCGCGTTAATTTCCCCCTCCTCAAGCCCCTTGAAGTGGGTGAAGTCAAAACGCAACCCAGCGGGGTCAACTCGCGAACCGGATTGCTGGACATGGTCGCCCAACACTTTGCGCAAAGCGGCCTGAAGCAAGTGCGTCGCCGTGTGGTTTCTGCGGGTTGACATCCGCAAATTAATATCGATATTAGCCATGAACGGCGCCCGCAAATCCCTATCCGTCAACACGCCGTCGCACTCTACGCGGTGAACGACCGAATCGTTCCATTTGACGGTGTCCTTTACGGTGATATTGATGCCGCACGAAGTAACCATCGCGCCCCTGTCGCCCATCTGCCCGCCGGACTCCGCGTAGAACGGCGTTTTGTCAAGTATCAACAGGTACGAACTAACCCCGTTCCCGCCGTCGTCAAGCATCTTATAGCGGCACACGTTGACCTCCGCGCCGTCCTGTTCATACCCTAAAAATTCCGTACCCGACAGCGGCCTAATCTCCGTCCACCCCTCCGGCGTCAAACCGTCGCCGCCCGCGCCCTTTCGAGCCTCGCGGGCGCGCTCCCTTTGCCGCTCCATCAATTTGCCGTAACCGTCTTCATCAACATTTAACCCCTTCTCCGCGGCCATGAGGCGCGTCAAGTCCATCGGGAAACCGTAGGTATCGTACAGCGCGAAGACATCCGCCCCGGCAAGCGTTTTGCCGCCGCTTTTCTGCGCCCCCGACACCATCGCCCCGAACTTTTCAATCCCCTGTTCGAGAGTAGCGCCGAAGCGTTCCTCCTCCGATTTGATGACCTCCTCAATGTATGCGCGACGCTGCCCAATCTCCGGGAACGCGCCGCCCATCTGCTCAATCACAACGGGCGTCAATTTATACAGAAACGGCTCCCTAAACCCAATCTCCCGCCCAAAGCGGTAAGCCCGCCGCAACAGCCGCCGCAACACGTAGCCGCGCCCCTCGTTGGACGGGAACGCGCCGTCCGTCACCGCGAAAACAAGCGCCCGGATGTGGTCGGCTATCACGCGAAACGGCGTCCCGGCCTCGCCGCGGTCATAGCCAATCCCCGCCTGAGCCGCCAACGCCTGTAT
>JAITCM010000106.1 GCA_031283085.1 Chitinispirillales bacterium
TTGTGTTGTGTGTGAGTGATTCTATTTATGGTAGTTGGTTTATGAGGGGTGGGGTTTGGGGTGGGGGGTGGGGGGGGGGGGGGGGTAAGTTGTTGATTTGTAAGGAGTTACAACGTCGCATACTTGACAGGTGTAAATTTTCAGTATATTGATATGCGCGGTTTTTGCCAACCGCGCGGGCACAGCCGCCGCGTGGCGCGGAGCGTGCGCGCGCGGGCAGGGCGTTGCCGCCGGTACCGTCAAATCCAAAGCCGTAAACACCGTGTAGCCCCCTTCTATGCCTTTTTCAATAAATGTTCCCTCAAAACCCGCTAAGCTAATCCCGTCCACAAGTCTCCAAACGGCGCGGTTATTTGCGCCTGTGCCGTATAATATAATACATGGCGGCGGGTAAACGCAAATTAATTTTGGCGGGGCGGGCCGGGTGGTTTATGGTACCGTACGGAGCCGCCGAAGGCGCGTACCCGGCGGGCGCGGTGTGGAAAAGCCGCCTACCTCTCAAACGGCGCGTTCAGCAGATAAACCCACAAATCGTACAGCGCCGGTTTCCCGTCTTTCAGAAGCGGCGTGTCGGCGTCCATGCAAAGCATATTGTGGTAGACGGATTTGTCCTTACCCGGCTTTGTGGGCTTTATTGATGTTATCAGGGTGTTCGAGTTCGCGTATGGAAAACCCGTATCGTCTATGTTTATGACCGGGCCGACGTTCCTGAGGCCAAAGGCGTTCCAGTACTTGCGCATAACCGTGACAGGCATAGTCTCATCCATCGTGTGGGCCACGGCGAAGAATTTTTCTAAAGGCGTATTGCCGCGTTTGTCGACCCAGGCGCCGGCCTTGTCGTACATGAATCTGTAGTCCATCGAGGCGAACATGACGACGCCGGCAGTGCTGTAATATTTGCCGAGCAGGGCCGCGTGCCCGCCGCCCTGGGAGTGGCCGGCGACGAGAATTCTCGACCAGCGCGGAACATCCCCGGCGGTCAGGTACTGCTCCCACCCGTCGAGCGGATATCGGTCGGCAAGGTAGCGCAGCAACTTGACGAGGCGGTTCTCAGCGCTGTTTGGGCGGCTCACGTTCACGTGCGGTGAGAAATCCGCGCCGAAGAGCACCTCGCGGCGAATATTCTCGTGGCACTCGATATTGCGGCTCCTGGCGCACTTAATGTTAACGGAGACGTCGTTTACATACTGCAGGCTTATGGCGTGGAAGCCGCGGTCGGCGGCGGTCTCGCAGAGCATCCTGTAATTCATGGCGCGCGACTTCGTCCCCGGAAAGAAGAGGAAGAGCACGCCGCGCCGCGCCGCCCACGGGTTGATTACCGCGTAGTGGTCGTATAGCGCGCTCCTGATGGCCGGGTCGGTCTCGGCGGGCGAAACGGCGTAGCCGTGCGCCGATACCCGGTCAACCCCAAGCACGAGCAGCCATAAGGCTGCGCAGACGGTTGTTTGATAGAGCTTGTTCATTGTATTAAATACTACGGACAACGCCGGAAAACATTGTTGACTAATCCCATATCGCCTGTCTACAAACCACATTTCACCGCGTCACATCTTCCCCATATCATTCCGCTTTCTGAAACCGGTCCGCTCGAAAGCAGTCCTTACGAAATCCCGCGTAACCTCGTCCCAGTTTTCGCTTGTGGCCTCCTCCCGGAATATGGGCGTAATCGTTTTCACACGCCCGTAGCATACAGGCTTGAGTTCGCGATTGTCCCAAAGGACGAAGGCGGCAAGGAACACGAGTTTCCTCGGTATACCGGTATAAATGCCCTGCTTGGCCCGCTCCTGATAGTAAGGGTCGGTCTCGGTACCTATGCGTATCTTGTCTAAGAACAAAACCAGCGACGCCTCTTTACCTTCCTCAAACTTGATTTTCGTGCCGAGGTCGGGTATCTCCACGGTAATATTCTCGTCTACGGTGGACACCGCTTCCTTAGTCACCAAGTAATCGCGGCCGGCTTCCGCCACAAACGCCTCCTTGACGTCTATTTCATTAAGCAGGTGTTTCACCAGGCGCTCGCGGAAGTATCGCCACGCCAGCGCCTCCGCGCTGACCGTCGTATCGTTTGACGGGTGGCCGAGCGATTTTTTCAGGTCGCCGTAGTAGATTGCCTGAGGGGCGCTGTCGAGTATGGCCACGGCCAGCTTCGCGTCGATGGCGAAGTGTTCCCTGTATCCGGTAACCATAACGACCCTGGTGGCGGAGCCGCCGCAACCGGCCATTATTACCGCCGTTATGGCTATTATTGCCAATGTTGTATGTTTTTTGTTCATAATCAACACATCAAAAGAACTCATTATATAAAGCGTTGACCGCCTTTTTCTCATCCGCCGCGTCTATGCCGAATATCATGCTTATCTCGCTGCTGCCCTGATTCACCATTTTGATGTTCACACCGGCTTTGGAGAGCGCGCCCGCGGCTGTCGCCAATACGCCTATTTTGTGGGTTAAGCCCTCGCCCACCACCGACACCATCGCTATGCCGAACTCGGTCTTAAGCTCGTCGGGGGCCAGCTTTTCGTCAAACGCACGGATGACGCTGTTGACCGTTTCCGGCTTCAGCTGCCCCTGATCAAGAATCACCGATATGTTGTCTACCCCGGACGGGCAGTGCTCGTATGAGAGGTTCATCTCCTCGAATATCGACAACAGGCGTCTGCCGAAGCCCTTTTCCCGATTCATCAAAAATTTTTGGAGGGTGAAGCTGCAGTACCCGCCGCCGGAGGCGATGCCTACGATGTCGCGTTCTCCGGGCAGCCTTTCGGAGACAATCAGCGTCCCCTTATTTTCAATGTTGTTCGCGTTGCGCAGCCTGATGGGGATTTTCTTTCTCATAACGGGGCGCACGGCCTCCTCGTGGAGGACGTTAAAGCCTATGTAGGAGAGCTCCCGCATCTCCTTGTAGGTCAACGCGGATATCAGTTTGGGCGAGTCGACCATGAGGGGGTGCGCGCTGAATATGCCGTCCACGTCCGTCCAGTTTTCGTACTCGTCCGCGTCCACCGCCTCGGCTAAGATTGCGCCGGTGAGGTCGGAGCCGCCGCGGCTGAAGGTGGCCGTTTCGCCGTCGGCCGTGTAGCCGAAAAAGCCGGGGAAGACGGCCACGGCGTCGGCGCACACGCCTTTGAGCGCCGCCAGATTCGCCGCCGCTTCGGGCAACGGCTGCGCGTCGCCGAAGATTGGGGTTACCGTTAGCCCGGCCTCCTTCGGGTTCACGTACTTTGCCTTGACACCGACGGTGTTCAGGTAGGCGGCGAAGAGGCGGCTATTGATGTCCTCCCCGGCCGCCACGACTAAGTCCCTAAACTTACCCGGATGGTTGGCGGAAGAATTAAGACGCGCGTCCAAATCGTCCAAGACCTCGCCGAGCGCCCCGGCGCCAAGCCCCAACGGTCCGTAGATGGCGGAGAAGCGCTCTCTCACGGCGGCGAGCGGTTCCGCGTAGCCCTGCCTGTTGAGGGCGCGGTTCACCGCCTCTATCAGGAGGTCGGTCACCTTGACGCCCGCCCCCGGCCCTTTGCCGGGGGCCGACAAGACTATGCAGCGGCGGCCGGCGTCAAGGCGCATTATCTCGACAATATGCTTGATTTTCTCACTCGACGCCACCGAACTGCCGCCAAACTTGCTAACAACTAACCTCATGTCATTACTCCTGTTACGTTTATTCACCTTACACCGCTTGCAATCTATTGAAAAACAGCAATTTTTTTCGAATACATATTAAACCCGCTCCCGTCCCCAAACCTTTCATGGCACACCGCGTACATCTTTATCAAAATATTTTACCAAATATGTTGAAAATTCGGCGGCAAAGCTATAAAATTAGATATGGTGACTATGACTTCTCAAAACATATACCTGAAACTGTAAATATACATTACGGGCGCACCGTAGGGGTATATTATGACGGCAAATAACAAAGAATCGCAGGCAACGTCGCCGTATCGCATGATTGCGGACGACGGGTCGTCCCTCAACCTCTACCTCAAAGAGATAAGCAAGTACAAGACCCTGCCCATAGAGGAGGAGGCCGACCTCGCGAAGCGCATACGCGACGGCGACCGTTTGGCGCTCGACAAATTAGTCAAGTCCAATCTGCGCTTCGTGGTCAGCGTAAGCCGCAACTACCAGAACCAGGGGCTGCCCCTGGTAGACCTTATAAACGAGGGAAACCTGGGGCTTATCCGCGCCGCCAAAAGATTCGACGAAAAAAAGAACTTCCGGTTCATCTCCTACGCCGTGTGGTGGATACGGCAAGCAATCCTGCAGGCATTGGCGGAGCAGTCGCGCATCGTGAAGCTGCCGCTAAACCGCGTAAGCGCAATCCACAAGATAGGGATGGTGCAGAGCCGCCTCGAACAGAAACTCAGCCGCATCCCCAATGTATATGAGATTGCCGAAGAGTTGCGCATCGAGCCCCACGACGTACAGGAGGCGGTGAAGATCGGCAACAGTCACTTCTCGCTCGACGCCCCCCTGCAGAGCGGCGACGACTCGAAGCTCTTAGACCTGTTGCCGGACGAACACGCGGAAAGCCCCGACAACGGCGTGATGAACATATCCCTGCACTCCGAGGTTGACACCGTCCTCGAAACGCTGTCGGAGAGGGAACGCGAGGTCGTCAGGCTCTACTTCGGTATCGGCGAGGAAACCGCTTACACGCTCGAAGAAATCGGTATCCGCTTTGAGCTGACCCGCGAACGGGTCAGGCAAATCAAGGAGAAAGCCATAAAGAAGCTCAAGCACAGTTCGCGGACACGGAAACTTAATCTGTTCAAGAAGTCCTCCGGGCAACGTTAACGCATGGGGCGGTATCGCGATGGTGGTTCTTGCCTTGACCTGTGTTATGGTAGCCTTCGCTTCCATACCGGCGCTTGCCGGCGGCTTTTTGCTCTTTCCGAAGCCGGCGAAGGCGCTGAGCGCCGAGACCTTGCCGTACGGCCAGGCGCTGCACACGGGGGTTGAGAACGACACTTTCTATCTACGCGGGCGTTTCGGCGTGGACTTTCACATAGCCGGATACCGCTTTGGTGAGGCCGGCGTTGCCGACGCCGGCGCCGATACCCAAAGTGACCGATACGGCGGCAGAGAGGTACTTCTCGGCATAAACGCCGCCGCGAACCTCAATATGCGGCCGACGAGCGATATGCGCTTCCCTGTCGACAACTTTTACGCACTTTTGGCTATACACCTCTCCGGCACCCTCTCCGAGAAGCTCTCCTGGCGCCTCTACCCCATCCACCATGTATCGGCGCATTTGGCGGACGGCCACCCAAACGGCATCGCGAAGGGGGAGGTACGCCCCGTATCGGCGGAGATGGTACGCGGCGAGTTCTACGTCAAACCGTTCGGGGAATCGGTGGAATTCGGCGCGGGCGCCGGCTACTACTACCACGTATGCGCGCAGGAGGAGCTGGTATACAGGGCGGATTTGTCAATACTGCTGAAACCGCCGTCGCCGTGTAGGGTATTCGACGGCGAACTGTTCCCGTATGCGCTGGTACGCTTAGAAAACGTGAGGCAGGGCCGGGACAGTTTCGGGACGACGGCGTCGGTCGGGGCGGTACTGCGTAAGTCCGGGCGCGGTTTCGGGTTAAGCGTAATATATTTTGACAGGTTGCATAGCGGATATTATTTTGAGAAATATGAAAAAGGCGCGGGGGTGGAGTATATGTTCCTGTTTTGATTCAGTTATCGGCCTTTGTAAATTTTGTGTAATATTTTCAATTATATGCCGTGAATATATTATATTACAGTATATTATTATTGTGTTGTAACCGTGGCCGCGCAATGGGTTTACACCTTCGGCGGCAGGGTGCATGGCGGCGGTAGAGGCCGCCTCTTGACGCGATTCGATTGAAGGGCGCTTTTGATGGAAACTATCTTTGTCGTCGACGACTGCGATGTGGATTTGGTCATGGTCAAACAGGCGCTTGAGGGGAGCTACACGGTTTTTGCGCTCACTTCGGCGGAAGCTATGTTTGAGTTGATTGACACGGTCTTACCCGACCTTGTGCTCCTTGATATCCGTATGCCGGATATGGACGGTTTCACCACACTCGGCAGGCTGGCTGCCGACGCGCGTACGGCGACCGTCCCGGTCATCTTCATGACCTCCTACGGCGACCCCGAAACGGAGGCGCACGGGTTTGAGGCGGGTATCGTAGACTTCATCAACAAACCGTTCTCTCAGACGGTGTTGCTCAGGCGCGTAGGGTCCCACCTGCGCATTGACGACCTCATAAAGAGGCGCACAGCGAAACTTTGGCGCCTCAAAAACGGAATCGTCTCCGTCCTCGCCGACATAGTCGAGTTCCGAGACGAGGCCACCGGCGGGCACATTGACCGTACATCGCAATGTATAAGGGTGCTTATAGAGGCTCTTAGGGAGAACGGTGTCTACGCGAACGAGATAGCGGAGTGGGACATAGACACTGTGGTAGCCTCGGCGCGGCTGCACGACATAGGGAAGATAGCCGTCTCCGACATGATACTGAACAAGCCCGGCAAGCTCACCCCGGAGGAGTTCGCCGCCGTCAAGAGCCACGTCAGTGAGGGCGAGCGTATCATCGACAAAATCGTAGCCAAGACCGGCGACGAGGAGTTTTTGCAAATCGCGCGCCTCTTCGTCAGCTACCATCACGAACGCTGGGACGGCACCGGCTATCCATACGGACTCGCGGGGACAAACATCCCCCTTATCGGACGCATCATGGCAATCATAGACGTATACGACGCGCTCGTCTCCGTGCGGCCCTACAAAAAGCCTTTCTCCCCCGACCTGGCCCTAAGCACCATCATGCAGGAGTCCGGCAAACACTTCGACCCGAACATCGCGGAGGTATTCTTCCTGAAACGGGAAACGTTCAAGGCTATCGCCGCGAACACGGAGAAACACGGCTGAAACCGCCTGCCGCCCGTGAATTAGAGACAGTTTCAAATATTCCCTAAAACCCTTTGCGGGAACGTACGCATGACCAAGTTATCTTTTGACATTGTCGCAGTATTGATGGTCCTTGTACCTCCTGTCCCTGCTTACCATCCACGCGTCAACCTCCGGTAAGAGGTTGCACAGGTAGTTCAACTGGACGTCTACGTATTTCAGGTTATCCATTTTTATCATGTCGTACGGTATCTTAGTCAATTTGTTGTTCTTAAGGTACAGCTCCTTGAGGCTCGAAAGTTCGGTAATGCAGTTCGGCAGTTCGATGAAGCCGTTGCCCCACATTTGCAGGGATTCGAGGTTCTTCAGGTTGCCGACTTCCGGCGGGAGGTCGGTCAGCCCGCAGTAGCGGATGTCGAGTTTTTTGAGGTTTCTAAGGCTGCCGATTCCCGAAGGGATAGCGCCCAAGTCGATGTTGTCGGCAAGGTTGAGCTCAACCAATTCGGAGAGGACGCCTATATCCTGCGGGAGTTCCCTGAGCGCGTTGCCCTTGAAGAAGAGCCCTTTCAGGGCTGTGAGCCTGAATATTTCCGCGGGGAAAACGGTGAGGCCGACGCCGTCTATCCCCCGTTTGTTGAGGTTGAGCACGATGACGCGACCGTCGCGGTTAAACTCAGCCACATTATCCACGGTCATGTCTTTCAGGCCGTTTTTGTCCAATATCGAGCGAACAACGGCTCTGTCGTCATGTTGCGCGGCAACCGTGGCCGCGAACGCGAAAGACACCAAAAGCATTACCGACGTGAACAGTAACGGCGCAGGCGGTAATTTGTGACACATGGACGGATATCCTTTCGTTATCGGCACATTTAGGGACGCGCTTCCTGATTATAAATATATACTTTTTTACCGGTTAACGCACATTATATCTATACATTTTTTAACACGGTATAAGTTTTTCCCTCTCAAACTCGAGCCCCGCCCACTGCGCCTTGTCCAACGCGGCCGACGAACCGAGTACCGTTACCGCCGACTCGTTTGCGGCAAGCACCCGTTCCGCCGCGTATTTCAGGCTTTCCGGGGTCGCGGAAAGTATCGCCTCCCTGAACTGTTGGCGGTACTCCTCCGTATGGCCGGTGAGGATTTCCATCGTCTTGGAGAATCCAAGCGAATGCGGGGGCTTCGGCTGGTCTACGCGGCCGAGCGCGCCGATTATGGACTGGTCAACCGGCTTCTTGGGAATGAGTCCGGCGACCTCGCTTAACCCACCGGTGAAATGCGCCAGCGTGGATTCGAGGTTAGGGTCGCGGTATGAGGCGCATGTGAAGACCGGATGGCCGACCGACGCGCCGGACATACCCCCGTAGGCCCCGCCCTCAACGCGTACCTTGTCCCAAAGGTAGCCGGTAGACAGGTTGCGGGAGAGCAGGTAGGCGCGCCCTTTCTCGGCGGCGTCCGTGTCAGGCAGCCTCCAGGCGCGGGCAATGAAGTTTACGGCGGAGTTGATTTCTATACCCTTGTGGCTCGTAACGGGGCTTTTGGCCTCGCGGCGGGCGAAAGCGTCGGAGTTTGAGAACAGCTCCAGCCACTCATCGCTGTGGCCGTACGCGACATCCTCGAACCTCTCCCCTACCTTCGCGTGCGACGGCAGGTTACCGATGAGCGTCTCCAGCCCCCCCGCGAACTTAGACGGGTCGCCGGCAGTCATCGACACCACGCAGGTTCTGCGGTTTATCATAATGTCGTGCAAACACCGGCACGCCCTCTCAGCCGAATCGTAATCCTCGTTTTTGACTGTCTCGTCCAGGAAGCGCAGCTGCGCTATGCCGCCGAGCATATCGTCGAGCTTGCGGGTCCGCGACAGGCGCGCCGCCGCGTCGGTAATCGCGAAGCTGTGCCCGGAGTGGATGACAGACGAGTTCAGCGTGTTGCGCTCCTCAAGCAGCAAATCCCTAATCAGTTTCTTATTTGTCAAATCGGGGCGGACAAGTATATCCTCCAGTATGCCTAACATCTCTCCGAAGCGCGGTTCCAGCGCCTTGCCGTGCAAAAACGCCGTGAAGAACACCCTGTCCCGCGTGCCGACCATAGTTTGGCAAGCGGTGGAGGCGGCGACCCCGCCCATTGACAGCGATACCCGCTTCGCCATCTGCTCGTAGGTAAACTTCCCCGCGCCGCATCTTGTCAACAACTCCAAATACAGCGGTATGAACCTGATATGCCGCGGTTCCACACCGTAGAAATCGAACCCTATGTCGAGATACACTATGCCCGACGTGAATATCGGGTGCGTTATGAACCTGACGCCGCCCACATTTGTCTCTTCGGCGGGTACCCTCTTTCCCTCGCGCGGCAGGTCGCTTATAGACAGCGCCGGCAGCGTGGCCAAAGCCTCCGGCGACGGCGGCGCGGACTGCCGCTCGCGCAACGCGGCGGTCAATTCGAGGCAGCGCTTCCTGTCGCCGTCCGTGAAGCCGGCGGTGAGCCGAGCGGCCTGCTCCTCCGTCTGCGCCTCGAGCTTCTTGCCCTTCTCGGATGATGCCGTGACGACGGCGAGCAGGCGGTGCCTGTTGTCTATAAGGTTCTTTTGGATGAATTCCTCGAAGAACCGGCCTTTCTTCATACCGTCCTTGATAACGGAGAGCGGCTCCTCAAACGCGAGCAGCGCGAAAGGGTCGCCGCCGTTTATCCAAGAGCGGTAGCACCTGTCCGCAAGACGCAGGTTATACGGGAAGTGCCCGCTTGTAATCTCGCGGAGACTGAACTCCGTCTGCCGCACCGCGCCCTCTATAAGCTCGCCGTCTAACCCCTTCTCCGCCTCGTTTTTGAGCGTGTTCATAATGACGTCGAGGATGGCTTGAGCGTTTTGCGGTTGAGCCTTTCGTAACCCCGCCGAAAAAATGCCCTGCGCCAGGTCGGCGTCGAACCCGCACATATCGTCCAAATCCTCGCCAAGCCCGGAGTCCACAAGCGCCCGCTTGAGCGGGGAGGTCTCCGTAGATAAAAGGTAGCCGGAGAGTATGGACGCCGAGAAAACATCGACGGGGTCGGAGCTTTGCCCCACTATCCAGGAACAGACCACCGAGGCGCTCCCATCCTCTTCGGAGGCGGGCGCCGGGGCCTCCATGAGCATCGTCCGCGGCTCGCCCCACAGCGGCTGCGGCGCGACCGACGAATCCACCGGCTGCGCGTCAAACGCGCTTAGATACCTGTCGTCTATAAACGTCAGCGTCTTCTCGGAAGGCAGGTTTCCGTAGACGAATATGAACGAATTCGACGGATGGTAGAATCTCTTGTGAAACTCCTTGAACTGCCCGTAGGTAAGCTCCGGTATATGCTCCGGGTCGCCGCCGCTCTCGTGAAAATAAGTGGTATCCGGGAAGAGCTTTGATGTAATCCCGCGCCCCACGTGGCTCGAAAAGTCGGAGAAGACGCCCTTCATCTCGTTGTAGACTATCCCCTTTATCCCGACAGGAACGCCCGGTTTCTCAAGGTCGTAGTGCCACCCCTCCTGATAGAAAGTATTCTCCGTAAGAAGCGGATTCAAGACCGCGTCGCAGTAGACGTCGACTAAGTTGTAAAAATCCTTCTCGACCTGCGAAGAGACCGGATAGACGGTCTTGTCCGGGTAGGTCATGGCGTTCAGAAAGGTCTGCAGCGACCCCTTGAGCATCTCCTGAAACGGGTCCTTCACCGGAAAGCGCCCGGAGCCGCACAGGACGGAGTGTTCCAAGATGTGCGGCACCCCCGTACTGTCGCTGACCGGCGTTCGGAAAGCGATGGAGAAGAGGTTGTTGTCGTCGTCATTGAACAGATGAATGAGCCTCGCCCCCGTCCTGGCGTGGACAAATTGGTACCCCGCGCAGCGCAACTCAGGCATCTCGCGTATAAGCTCCAACCGAAACCCGCCGACCGCATCCCCAACCTTTAAACCGCCCTGAAGAGGAACACTCACCATATTTTTACCCGCCCGTTCTGATTGATTGCCGAATATTGTTATTGACTGTTACAAATCCTTACCGATTATAATATAAAAGATGGCTGTGATAATGTGGGAATAATTTCAAATATTAGGATTTATGGCCGGGAATAAATTATATTATTGTTTTGACTCTTTTGTTTATCCCGGCACAGGCCGGACATTAACCAGGGCGCGGATAAAATGCTATTTTTCTGGATACTGCTGTTCATAGCCGCCTTTTTAGGCACAATAGCCCTGATATTCTACCTGACCCTCGCGCTAAACGAGATGGAGAAGACGGTGAACGCGATGTCGGATTCCATAAGGGTAGACTACGCGGTGCCGCCGGAGACCGAAAAGAAGAAGAAAAAGTAGGGGCCTAAGATTGGGCGATAAAGCCGCCCTTGATAAACACGGCGCGCGTCAACGTGTTTATTTTCGCGGAAGAAGGCAGCCCGGTAATGACAGCGGCAGCGATTATTAATCATTAAGAAAGATTCGATAATATGGCAACGACCGTAAAAACACCCGTAGATGAGGCGCTCGCGCTAATAAACGAAAGCGTCCGAACCCTAAAGGCCTACCACCTGACACCGGAAATATGCGGCGTCAAACTCAATCAAAACGAAAACCCGTGCGACTGGGACAAAGGCGTAAAAGAGCGGGCGGCGGCTTTCTTTGTCGAACGCCCGTGGAACCGCTACCCGGATTTCGTCCCCGACGCCCTTAAATCGCGCCTCGCCGCCCACATCGGCGTAACGCCGGAAAGCGTCATCGTGGGCAACGGGTCAAACGAAATGCTGCTGGTGCTGATGCTCTCTTTCGCGGCCAAAGCGAAGAGCGTAATCATCTGCTCCCCCACCTTCTCCGTCTACAGATTGCTGCGCGACGGCATGGGTATGCGCCCCGTAGACGTGAGCCTGACGAACGATTTGCGGTACGACATCCCCGCCGTCAAAAAAGCCGCCGCCGACAACCCCGGCGCGATGCTTATAATCTGCTCGCCCAACAATCCGGTCGGCAACACTGTTGACGAAAGCGGCCTGCGGGACATCCTCAGCGTCCACACCGGCGTATGCGTCTTAGACCAGGCCTACGTGGAGTTCGGCGGTTTCAACGCTCTTGGCCTGATAAACGAGCACAAAAACCTGATTATCGCCCGCACTTTCTCCAAAGCGATGGCGGCCGCGGGAATTCGACTCGGCTACATGGTCGGGGCGCCGGATGTCATCGCCGAAATCAACAAAATTAAACTCCCGTACAACATAAACTTCTTCACCGAACACGCCGCGTCGACTATTTTGGACAATGTGTCAATGACACAAAAGTCCATCGAGATGATTATCGGCGAAAGGGAGCGCCTCTATGATTACTTAAAGGCGCTCCCGTTTGACAACGTCTATCCGAGCGCGGCTAATTTTGTATTGATTAGGACTAAAGACAAGCAAAAACTTTTCGACCATTTGAAGAAATGCGACATACTTGTCAGGGATGTGTCGTCGTACCGCCTGTTGGAAAATTGCCTGAGATTCAGTATCGGTACGCCGGAAGAAAATACTCTGTTACTGGAATCGTTAAAATCGTTTTTTGAACCGGGATTGAGGAGACAAAAATGACACCACGCACCGCCGCAATCTCCCGCGCCACGAGGGAGACCGACATCCGCCTGAGCCTGGCCATTGACGGCGACGGCGCCTCCCAAGTCCAAAGCGGAGACGGCTTCATGGACCATATGCTCACGCTCTTCGCCCGCCACGGTCTCTTCAGCCTGACAGTAGACTGCAAGGGCGACACGCACGTAGACTTCCACCACAGCGCGGAGGACATCGGCATCTGCCTCGGCCAGGCCGTCAGGCAGGCGCTCGGCGACTTTCGCGGGATAAAGCGCTACGGCACGGCGCACATCCCGATGGACGAATCTCTGGCGCGGGTCTGCTTGGACATCGCCGGACGCCCGAACTTAGTCTATAATGTGCAACTGACCGACCGGCGCGTCAACAACTTCGACTGCGACCTGTCCGAGGACTTCTTCAAGGCCTTCTGCGACCAC
The DNA here is from genome assembly GCA_031283085.1 of Chitinispirillales bacterium. Classification (GTDB taxonomy): domain Bacteria; phylum Fibrobacterota; class Chitinivibrionia; order Chitinivibrionales; family Chitinispirillaceae; genus GUT77. The sequence goes on from JAITCM010000106.1 coordinate 12,895, forward strand.
AGCGGCGCGACGGTACACATAGACCTGATACGCGGACGCAACAGCCACCACTCCTTAGAGGCGGTATTCAAGGCCTTCGGGCGGGCGCTGTCGGAAGCATGCGGTACCGACGAACGGGCCGGGGCGGCGGGAGCGGTGCCGAGCAGCAAGGGGATTATTTGAAACCCTTCCGGCTCCGCGGATGAAAACTCCTGTGAACCTCCAACAGATACTCCCTGTCGACGTGCGTGTAGATTTCCGTCGTTACTATGTTCGAGTGGCCGAGCATCTCCTGCACCGTCCGTATGTCGGCCCCGCCCTCAAGCAGGTGCGTGGCGAAAGAGTGGCGGAAAGTATGCGGGGATATCTCCTTCTTCACCCCGCCCTCCTCCGCGTACTTCCGCGTCAGTTTCCATATCCCCATGCGCGAAAAGCCACGCCCGCGAAAATTCAAAAAGAGCGTACTCCCCGAATACGGCCTCGCCGACAGCCCCCTCTCTTTCTCAACGTATTGCTCAATCCAGTATAGCGCGCTGCCGCCAATAGGCACTATGCGCTCCTTTGAGCCTTTGCCGATTACGCGGACTAACTGCTCCTTTTCCATAAGTTGCTCCATCGTGAAGGCGCATAGCTCCGACACGCGCATTCCCGTAGCGTAAAGCGTTTCGATAATCGCGCGGTCGCGTATGCCGCTCTTCCCCTCCAAATCCACGGCGTTAATCACCGCCTCCATCTCCTCTACTGACAGCACCGACGGCAACTCCCGCGCCCGTTTGGGACTCTCAAGCAGTTCCGTGGGGTCGCTCGATATGTGCCCCTCCACCGCGACAAACGCGAAGAAACTCCTCATCGACGACACAGTGCGCTGTATGGAGGTCGCGGCGAAGCCCAGGTCGTACAGCAATCGAATGTACGCGGATAGAATAGCCGGCGTCACTTTCTGTAAGTCAATAGCATCGCGCTGAACAAGATACCCGGCGAGCCTTTGCAAGTCAAAGCGGTAGGAGACGGCGGTGTTGCCGCTGAGCGTCTTTTCCAACTGCAAGTAGGCCATGTAGGAGTCTAAGTAGGGCATTTCGGGCATAAAAAGGCCTCTTTGGGGTAATAGCGCCTGTCAAAGCCCGCGCAAAAACGGATTGATTAACGACTCCCGCTCGACCGTTGTTCGTCCGCCGTGGCCGGGGCACAGTATTGTCCGGGGGGGCAACGTAAGAATTTTCTCCCGGATGCTCGCGAGCAACTGCCTGGAATCGCCCCCAGGCAGGTCCGTTCTGCCGACCGAACCGGCGAATACGGTGTCACCGCAAAAACAGACATTGTCAAAGACAAAGGCGCAGCCGCCACGGGTGTGGCCGGGGACGTGCAGAACCGTAAACTCGAACTCCCCTATCCGCGCGGCGCCCTCCGTCAGCGGCTCGATGCCGCTATCAACGGCAAAATCCGCTCCCATTAAGACAGAGCCGTTGCGATTTGAGTCGGACAGCATATCCCTGTCGTCGTCATGAATGCGGATATTGACCTCTTTGTACTCGGCGAGGATATCCGGAATCCCCATTATATGGTCGAAATGGCCGTGCGTCAACAGTATGGATATTGGGCGCAATTTTTCTTTTTTCAAATACTTGACAACGTCGCCGCAACTGTCTGACGGGTCGAACACTAAGCAGTCTCCGTTAATATGCGAGATGATGTACGTGTTGACTTCCAACTGACCGGTTACTATTTTTTTGTAATCCATTTTACGCCGTTCTTTGATTGTTTGATACGTACGTTGATTTGTTAATCAACACTTATACAGCGGTTCCTTAAATTCCCCAAGAAAAATTACCTCCGGCTCCAACAGTATCCCGTGCTTTTCAAAGACCGCTTGCTGTACGCGCCTTATCAGCGCCCGGACATCCTCCGCTTTGGCGCTTCCCGTGTTAATAATGAAGTTCGCGTGTTTTTCCGAGACTTCGGCCATGCCCAACCTGAAACCCTTCAGGCCGCAGGACTCCACAAGCGTGCCGGCGAAACCGTTGGGCGGGCGCTTGAAGACGCTTCCGCAGCTGGGGGAGTCCACCGGCTGTTTCGCCCTGCGCCTGGCAACGACGTCATCCCGCAAAGATTTAAGCCGCGCCGCGTCGCCGTAAGTAAAGTCAAAGGTCACCGAGAGCACCGCGTCGCCGCCGCCTTTAAGCGCGCTGGTTCTGTAGCCAAAATTCAAATCTTTGGCGGGAACGGTCTCGAGCGTATGCGTGGACGCCTTAAGCACACGCGCGCTGCGCAGCGTTTTGGAGATGTCGGTGTCAAAGGCGCCGGCGTTCATCACCACGGCGCCGCCTACCGTTCCGGGTATGCCCGACAGACACTCAATTCCGGCGCAACCCCTCTCCGCCGCGTCGGCGGCCAAATCGTCCAGCGGGAAACCGCTCAGCACGAAGGCCGTGGCTTTGTCCCAACTGAGCGCCGAAAAATATTTTGACAGGTTCACCACAAGCCCGCCGAAACCGGCGTCGCTTATCAGCACGTTGGAACCGTTGCCGAGTACGAAAAGCGGCATCCCTTTCTCCGCGGCAAAGCGGTACGCCTCGACGACCTCCGCCTCGGAGCGCGGCTCGGCGTAGCACCGCGCCGCCCCGCCTATCCTGTAGGAGGTCTTGTCGGCAAGACGAACATTTTCTGCTATTTTGAGCATTTGCACTCCATCCGATGTCGTACGATATACCGGGTTTACAATGAGCGACTATGCGCCCGCGTTGTAGAGGCTTATCCTGTCAATCGACAACGCCGCGTAGCGGGCTAAAAAGCGTACCACCCCTATATCGTCGGTTGAGAACGGGTACACGTGCGCCCTCACCTGTTCGGCGGAAGTAAGCGTTATGCCCCTTTCTAATTTCCTGTTTATGAGCTGCAGCACGCCCACCGCCTCGTCCTCAGTGTTTATGAGCGGCATCGTGAGCACCGACTTGCAGTGGTAGCCCGGCGGGCAGACGAAGCTCCTGTCGGCCTTAAACGGGGCGTCGGGGCGTATCCTCTCCATATCGTCGACCTCGATGAACTGCCCGGTGTAGACCGCGCAGCCGGCGAGCGTATCGGTGTTGACCTTGAGCGCAGCCCCCGCCGTCTCGCCGCCCTCAAAAGAGTCGCTTTGGCATAGCATAAATCGTAACGTGCCGCACAATCTGTTGTCCACCATCCGGTCACGCACGTAGACGCACCCGGCATCTGCGCACACCGCCTCGCGGTTCACTTTCAGTATGTGCCCCAACAGCGCCGGCATATCGTTTTCGTAGCACAACTCCATGCCTATTACGGCGAGGCTGTCCTTCTGTTTGCGACCGCTCACGAGCCGCATTTCCAACGCCTTGCGTTTGGAGAGCGCGGCGCTGCTGCGGACGATGGAGAGCGCCAAACTCGCCGCCGCCGACTCGGAGAGCGGCGAAACAAAAACGCCGTTGACCGGAAAGTCGTAGATATAAGCGGGAACCGCGCCTTCGCCTACGCACTGGTAAAACGGCACATCGTCAACAAAGTCTATATGCTGCGCGGCAAAAAAACGGCTAATCTTATCGCGGCCGCACGGCAGATAAGATATAACCCCCGCCGGATATTCGCCGCCCTCCGACAAAACGCCGCCGGCGAGACGCAGCGTAGCCGACAGCTCAAACCCGTAGCGCTCCGCCGCCGCGCCCAAAAGCTCGGCGTCGCGCTTCGGCATACTGCCCATCACAACAATTTTACGCCCGATAGCCATTGCCAGCGCTCTTCCGCTATATGTTTTAAGTAAACAATGCCGAATCCGCATCCGCCGAACAACCGCGCGGACAGACGGCCTTTAAGGAAGCGTACTTTATTTAATTACAGGATAGCCGTCCCTTTTGGGTCGGCGGCCACCAAAAAAAATCCCCTCCTTGGCCTTTGGAGGGGAGGCGGCCGCGTGTTGGCTACCCATATCGGGCTAAAAACGGCATGGCGCGGTTCGCTATACACGAACCGCGCCCCGATTCAGTCCTTCACACAACGCACCGAGAAGCCGGCACCCTCGTAGTCGTGGCCCTCGACCAATGTGTCGGCATCGTAGGACATACTCATGAAGTACGCATGGCCGCCGCTGCCGCTCTTCGCAGCCGTCCACCAATGGCCGTTGCGGCCGACACTGTTAAAGGCTCCGGCGGAGTCTCTGACGCCGCCCGGCAAGGCCGAAAACCCAAAATTATCCGTATTGGCAATTCCACCTGAACTTTCCCAACCGCTTACCGATTTCAACTTACCGCCCGCAACCGAAGTACCGCCAACCGCCGCCGCCAAATGATTCCAATCCGCCGTATCCGGCAAACGCCACCCTGTTGGGCAAACCGCAATTGCCATATCCCAATCATACAACCTCCCGTACTTAACGCAATTGTTATTGTTTACGCTATCGCCATAGCACCAGGAGGATGCCGTATCAAAGTTCATATTCTCCGCCATCCAAGTCTTGCCGCCTATCACAACCGTCGGGTATTTTTTGTCGTTATACTCGACAGAATCGTCGGGAACTCTGCCGGTTTGTATGAAATTGGCCGTAACGGTAACGTTCCCATTCACGGTAACGGTTGTGGGGGAAACGCTATCCGCGCCGATTGTACTGCCGCTACCTGATATCGTCCATTTTTTGAACATATAACCGGAACTCGCCGTAGCCGATACGTTGACCGTATCCCCCGCGTGGAGGCCCGGCCGGGTCGTCGGCGTAACGCTTCCGCCGAGCGCCGGATTTTTTTCAACCGTTAACGTGTAGGTAGCAACAACGGAGTCGGTAGAAACGGAGTCGCTCCAATTCGCGGTATAGTTCCTGTTACCCGTATTCCCAATAGTAACAGTCACAATTTTCTGCGGCGTCGTGCCGTTGGTTCCCGTCCAACCCGCGAATACGGAATCCGGTTTTGCGGGGTTCTTCAGCGTAAATTCCGGCGTCTCTATATTGTAGCTCACCGGATTGGCGTTGGCAGGCGACACGGTTCCGCCATTAAGGTTGTATGTTATAGTGTAAGGGGTGGGGAACCAATTTGCGGTATAGATTTTGGGTCCCGTGCTGCCCTTCGCAACGGTCACGACCGTATCCATCGTACCGGCGACTCCCGTCCAACCCGAGAATTTGTAGCCGGTTTTGGTCGGATTCTTCAGCGTAAAGGTATCTGTCTCCACTGTGTAGCTCGTTGGATTGGCGGGCGGCGATACGGTTCCGCCGTTAAGGTCGTATGTTAGCGTGTAGGTTTCAATAACCCACCGGGCATAGATTACGGTGTCCGCGCCGAATACCGTACCCGTATCTACCCGCGTACCGCCCGTATCCGCCGAGAAGAACCATCCGAGAAAACCGTAGCCGGTTTTTGTGGGCACAGGCAAGGACGCGAGCTTGCCGGCCGTGTCCGCGGCCCGGCTTGCCGGGGAGACTGTCCCGCCGCTGCCGGGGTTGAACGTTATCCTGGGTGCGGCCGCCGCTATCGCCTCAAACACCGCCGTCACAGTCACAGAGCACGCCGGCATCCTAAACGTAACCGTATCGTTATTAGCGCCGGGAACGAATGTCACGCTGTCTACAGAAGAAGTCCACTTTGTAAATTGATAGCCGGACAGCGGCGTTCCAGCCGTTACCCTAACCGTATCGTTGGGCGGATATTCGCCGCTACCCGTCGCGCCCGTACCCGCACTTGATACCAATACCGCGTATCTTACGGCCACCGGTATAGCCTCAAACACCGCCGTCACAGTCACAGAGCACGCCGGCATAGCAAACAGAACCGTCGCGTTATTAGCGTCGGGAACAAATGTTACGCCGTTGACCGAAGAAGTCCACTCTTTGAACCGATAGCCGGACGGCGGCGTTCCCGCCGTTACGGTAACCATCGCGTATTGCGGGTATTCGCCGCCGCCCGTGGCGTCGGTGCCCTCGCTTGATACCTCCACCGCGTATACGGCAGTTCCGGTATCGGGCGGCGTGATTACGCCGCACTGAGTGCCGAACGGGACCTTGGAACCGTCCGGGCACCCGACGTACACCTTGCCGTCTATGCAGTATTGGCAACTGGGGTCGTACAGTTCGCCGTCGCCGCAGTAGTCGGGCACTGTATTGCAGGTAAGCCACAGGGCAACCGCGAAAATAAAGATTACGCAGCTTGACAGGGCGCCGAGGCCGAATTTGCCTGAACGTTTTCTGATATAAGTCATTTTACGTCTCGCTTTCGATTAAAAGAGTATGTGAACGGTGATTCCGGAGGCAAGGAACACGGAGCCTGCGATGTAGGCGACGTTGCGCCTCGTTACGGCTCTGTCGGCCGCCGGGCCGTTTTTGATGTGCCTGTCGCCAATCTCTTTCGCATTCTTTGCCACATTACTGTTTTCGAAAATCCCATAAGCAAACAGCCCAGCCCCTAAAACATTTAAACCGATGGCCGTGTAGTGGAATATTTTCTGCCTCCCCACCGTCTGTTGTTCCTGCGTTTTATCGCTTATAACCGGTTTAAGCGCAATGTCGCTCTCCGCGGCGCTCTCTTTCTGAGTATCGTCCTCGGCAACGGGTTCGGGCGCGGGCGGCTCCGGCTCGGCGGCCGCCGTGAGTTCGGAGAGGAAATCGGACGCGGTCGACAGGGAATCGGCGGACGCATCATCCTCCGCGTCCTGGGCAAAGGACGCCGCGCTTAGAATCAGCAACGGCAATATTATTGCTACGTATCTTCTCATGTCGCTACATTGCCTCCTTTTAAGGAATATTCGGCATAAAAGACAAGCTGCCGGCCAAAACCGGACGGCACCCTCTAATCCCGCCGCGTTAGCATACCTTTAATATATTTTACGCGGCAACGTGAAAACAAATATTTGTTAAAAAATCGCTTAATCCGCTAAAACCACCGTTATAAGCTTCTTTATATCCCGCCCCACAGCGTATTCAAGCGCCGCCGTTTCGTCCTCCCCCGCCGCGACATATGAGTTAATCATCGCGTCCACAGCGTTGCGGGCTTGTTTCGACGCGGCATCCTGACCGTAGTTCGGATGCGTCTCCGCCACATACGCGCGGGCCCGCTCGTACAAATCAGCCTTCATTTCTTCCGCCGTAGCCATCTGTTAACCTCCTCATTAAAAGTTCATCGAATTATAAGCGCCATATTTAAGCATAGCGTTCACCCAATTTGATTATCAACATATATTTTAAATAATTTAATATCCGCGCAAAATCAAAGTCAACCCCAAACGGCGTATTACCCCGAATGGATTTTGGGACTCGAATAAAAAATAAAAAAGTATTGACACCGCGCCGGGCGCCTATAGTATATTAATATGTAACTTGCGGTTTGGCGATTGATCACACGCACACATCGAGCGGACCGGTATATATGGTAAGGCACATCTCCGAGATACTTGGCAAAGGCGCCATGTCTTTCAGCTTCGAGTTCTTCCCGCCCAAGACTCCGGCCGCCTCCGGCAGCCTCTTTAAATCAATATCCGAGCTTATCCAGCTGCAACCCGCGTTCGTCAGCGTTACCTGCGGGGCGGGCGGAAGCACCGTAAACCTCACGCACGACCTCGTAACGCGGTTGCAACGCGAAACGGAACTTACCGTCGTCAGCCACCTGACCTGCGTGAGTACGACGCTCGACGGCGTGCGGGACATACTGGACTCCTGCTATGCCGACGGCATAAGGAACATCATGGCCCTGCGGGGCGATACGCCCAAGTCCGGCGCCCCGGCGGCAACGGACTTCCGCTACGCCGCCGAACTGGTCGCGTTCATAAAGAAAAGCCATCAGGACATGGGGATAGGTGTGGCCGGCTTCCCGGAGGGGCACCCAGAGACGCCCAACCGCCTGCGGGAGATAGACTATCTAAAGGCGAAAGTTGACGCCGGGGCCGATTATATATGCACGCAGCTCTTCTTCGACAACCACGATTTCTACGACTTCCGCGAGCGCTGCGAACTGGCTGGGATAAACATCCCGATAATCGCCGGTATCATGCCCGTCACCAACAAAAAAGGGATGCTCCGTATGGCCGACTTAGCCTTGGGCGCCCGCTTTCCGGCGCGTCTGCAAAAAGCGCTCTTGAGAGCCGACAGCGACGAACACTACGAAAACGTGGGCATCCACTGGGCCACCGAGCAGGTGTTGGATTTGATAGAAAACAATGTGGCAGGCATTCACTTTTTCACGCTAAACGAATCGAAAGCGACGCATAAAATATACGAGTCATTAGGAGTGTCAAACTCGGCCGGGTTATCATCAGTTACAAGATAACAGTTACAAGTTACAAGATACAAGATAAGCGGAGGGTTAGCGATAAAGATTGATTTTGTGTTGACGTTGCGACGCGGTAGCGGCGCTTGTTTACGGGGGGCGTTGCGGGGGGGCTTTATCCCCCCGCAGGGTGGGTAGCTCCATAAAAACGGGACGTCTTTTTGTCCCGTTTTTATGGAGCTAGGGAGGGCGCAGCCCTCCCCTTAAAATAGACGTTGAATTTATTATTTGATTTGATTTTATCACCCCAAAAGGAGGCATTACAATGTCATTCGATGTAAAGTCTTTCATGCAGATGATTGAGGCGAAGAACCCCGGTGAGAAGGAGTTTCATCAGGCGGTAACGGAGGTAGTCCACTCCTTGGCCCCGTTCTTAGACAAGAACCCCAAATACGTGAAGCACAAGGTGATGGAACGGATAGTCGAGCCTGAGCGCGTAATCATGTTCCGCGTCCCCTGGGTGGACGACAAAGGCGAGATACAGGTGAACCGCGGCTTCCGCATCCAGATGAACTCCGCCATAGGCCCCTACAAGGGCGGGCTGCGCTTCGACCCGTCGGTCTATCTCGGCCTGCTGAAGTTTCTGGCCTTCGAGCAGGTGTTCAAGAACTCGCTCACCACATTGCCCATGGGCGGCGGCAAGGGCGGTTCCGACTTCGACCCCGCCGGCAAATCCGACAACGAGGTGATGGCCTTCTGCCAGGCGTTCATGGCGGAGCTCTTCCGCCACATCGGCCCGGACATCGACGTCCCCGCTGGCGACATCAACGTGGGCGGGCGGGAAATCGGGTATATGTACGGGATGTACAAGAAGCTCACGAAGGAGTTTACGGGCGTATTGACCGGCAAGGGGCTCAACTGGGGCGGTAGCCTCATACGCCCGGAGGCCACGGGATACGGCTGCGTCTACCTCTGCGTCGAGATGATGAAGACGAAGGGGCAGAACTTCCAGGGGAAGACGGTCGCGATAAGCGGCTCCGGCAACGTAGCGCAGTATGCCTGCCAAAAGGCGACGCAGTTAGGCGCCAAGGTTGTCACGCTCTCGGACAGGGGCGGCACCGTCTACGACCCGAACGGAATCACAGCCGAGAAGCTGGCCTACGTTATCGACCTGAAAGGCGTCAAACGCGGAAAGCTCACGGACTACGCGAAGGAGTACAAATGCGAGCACTCCGCCGACAAGAATCCGTGGGCGTACAAGTGCGACGTCGCCCTGCCGTGCGCCAAGCAGAACGAGCTGGACGGCAAGGACGCCGAGACCCTCGTGAAGAACGGCTGTACCTGTATCGGCGAGGGCGCGAATATGCCGTGCACGCCGGAGGCGGTAGAGAAGTTCATAGCCGCCAAGGCGCTCTTCGGCCCCGGCAAGGCGGCCAACGCGGGCGGCGTGGCGGTGAGCGGCCTTGAGATGTCCCAAAACAGCATGCGCACGAATTGGACGCGCGACGAGGTGGACAAGAAGCTGGAGGGCATCATGAGGGCTATCCACGAGAAGTGCGTGGAGTACGGCAAGAAGGGCGACTTCATCAACTACGTTGACGGGGCGAACATCGGCGGGTTCGTGAAGGTGGCGGACGCGATGCTCGACCAGGGGGTCGTGTAAGCCTTTTTGATTTCCCGATTGCGTTACAGCGCGGGGGCGGGTTTTAAACCCGCCCTTTTTTTATTGATATAATAAAAAAAATTTGCATTGTCCCGCCCCATCAATTATATTAATACGGATATTTGACTGATTGGGGTGTCGTCCAACGGCAGGACTCTGGATTCTGGCTCCAGCTATCGAGGTTCGAATCCTTGCACCCCAGCCATTTTTTTGCTTGTTTTTTTGTCCGTAAAAAATTAAAATATGTGTTGACTTTGGGCGAGCTTTATATTATTTTATATTGACAGTGCTCGTTTTTTGACGATGGTTGATGTTTGATGAGCGGTAATTGATGATATTTCGGCGATATCGTCTAGTGGCCTAGGACGGGTGGTTCTCAGCCATCAAACCGGGGTTCGATTCCCCGTATCGCTACCATTGCTTTTAATGGCGTAACCCGTTGATAAATAAGGGGTTCCGCATTCTCCGCTCCTATTATCAACCCTTCCCCGAACACAATCTGCCGGGCGGCGACCATCCCGTCCATGTGAAAGTAGATTCGCATTATGTTAGTCTTCCACAAATATATCTTGCAAACTGTTGCAATTTGTTAGACCGCCTCACCGGGCATTTGTGAACCCGCAAAGTTCCGCGCCAGCGGGCGGGTTTCAACAGCCACCTGCCAGAGGCAATCCAGGTACATTCACGGATAAAAGGGACGGGAAGATGTACAAGGCTGTAATGATAGGCGGGGCGACTTGGATGGCGCAGAACCTGAACTACCAGCCGCAGACGGGTAAGTCGTGGTGCTATGAAAACAAGGAAGCCAACTGCAATAAATACGGCAGGCTGTACGATTGGAATACGGCAATGAAGGCTTGTTCGGCGGGGTGGCATTTGCCGTCGGATGCGGAGTGGGATGATTTGGGTCAGGCAGTTGGGGGCAAGGGCGCGAGGCTGAAATCGAAAAGCGGTTGGATTTACAAGGATAACGGGACGGATGATTTCGGTTTTTCGGCTCTGCCGGGCGGCACCCGGTACTCCAACGGCAAATTCGACGGTGGTGACGATAGCATCGGCTACTGGTGGACGGCCAACGATGACGATGATGACGGTTCCGAGGAGGACGCATATATCCGGATAATGATCTTCAACAGCGACACCCTATACCATGGCGCGCAATACAAGAGCCGCGCATTTTCGGTGCGTTGTGTGAGGGACTGACGCCACCCAGACCGGCCCCCGCGGCGGCCAGTATTACATCAACGCCACCGGCAGCAAGGTTTACGTCCCAAAGCGTTAGGCGTACTCGCAGGCAGTTTGGGGCCGGGCGGCGGTGTCGGCCGCCCCTCCCCCGCCGCCCGAAAAAATAAAAATTTTGTGTTTTGGGCTGTCGCGGTATTATATTATAGCGTTAAGCGTGCAGGCATAACCTAAAGGAAAAGGACATAAGCGTGAGTGTTCAAACAACCGAGCCGGCGGTGGCGCCCGCCGTTTTGGGCGAATTGCGCGATAGCGTATGTGACGAACCGTGCCTAAGCCCGGCGGTCGTCGCGGCTTTGGAGGAAGTACAGTACAACCGGGGCTTTGAAGACGGTATGGAGAATATGCTTGATGAAATAGAGGGATACGCCCACAGCATTGAGCGCCAGGAGTTTGAGGAAATGAGGCGGGCGGCTGAAATCTTTTTCCAACAGCTAATTAAGGTCGTCCCGGAGTCCGGCATCGTCGAGCATCGCCTGGGGCGGGACACCTCGACCGGCAATCCGGCGACGCTGACAATCATATCGCGCGAGCACGAGTCTAAAATGTCGGTCATCCAAGAACTGTCCAGCGTGTGTGGGCTGAGCCTTATCCGGCAGTTTGATTACGACTGTTTCTTTTGGGTAATAACCGACGAAAAGATGGACAGATGGCTTATCAACCACGACTTCCCCTTTGTAAGGACGCGAACAGAAAATGTCCACGTATGACGAACACATGGAGAGGGTCGGCCATAATAAGGCGTTGCTTGATTTTCTTGAGATACACGAAGGCCATTCTGTTTTTAGCGACTGGTTTGTTACTGTGGCTTTTTACACGGCGGTACAGCGCGTTGAGGCTATGCTGTTCCTCGTCAAGCCCCAAATTAGGGGGCGGGTTGGCACAACAACCGCGGTTGAACACTGTAACGGACACAGAGAGCGAAGTGCGGTAATAGGCCGGTGTTTTGAAAATCTGTACTTCTCATACACAGCGCTGTATGGTTACAGCCGAATAGCAAAATACCGTTGCTATATCCCCGGCCCCCCAAACGGCAAGAACGCAAAAGAACTGTTACAGGATATTGAAGCAAAGTGTAGAGATGTGGACGGCCGTGGTTGACTGGACCGTCCCCCCCCCCCCCCCACCCCCCACCACCCTGCACCCCCCTCCTCCCCCCCCCCCCCCCCCAGCCCGCCCCCACATGCCCACCCCTCCTTCTCCACCCCCCTCCTCCCCCCCCCC
>JAITCM010000109.1 GCA_031283085.1 Chitinispirillales bacterium
GTCAGATACCCTGTAACGTCCCCAAATGGCTTCCAAATACGCCCTTCTTTCCTTCCGCCCCATAATTAATCTCCCTTTCGGTGCTTATTTGCCTGGGTCAGATTAATTATGATTCAACGTATTAGCGAGGGGCAATTCTTTTTATGCCTTCGGTCAGCTTTTTTTTGATGTAATGCGGTCCGAAAGATTTTTATTTTTTTCCTTGCTTTTCGGCGCGGAAGAGGGTATATTATCAGTAAGCCCCATCGCTCCTCGAATCTTCGAGAGGGGTATGGACTTGCCGCCCTCTGTCCCGGTAGGTGAAATTCCTGCGTACGGGGAGGGTGGCTCTTTTATATTAACCTCCTCTACATCGTCAATCTCTACGACCTTATGGTCCTTGTATATTCCGTACTCTTTTCCTTTCGGTATGTCGGCCTTAAAACGAACCCCAAAAGTCTTAGCGCCAATTTGGGCAACGGTGTAGTATATATCTTGCCTTTCTACGCGAGGATGCCTTGCGTCTCCCGGCTCGTTACCCGCGTAAATGCCGTTTTCTAATAGGTTATCAAGTTCCGCATATACCTGTTGATGTGCTTCTCCGCGCCTTTTTAGGCTATCTTGAAGCCCTTGGTTTGTAAATCGTATCGTTCTCCCATTATCACTTACTATAATTTCCCGACCGCTATATTGATTGATCAGCCACCGCCTTAGCTGACTTGCGCTTTTCAAGTCAATGGGGTTCCCGTCGTCGTCAACAATCTTTGAGGGGTCGACGGTTACAACGTTCACGTTCTTTTTACCTGTCTCTTCCATATCCTTAATATACTTTCCGCCCTCCTCCGCCGCCTCGCCCACCCTCCGCCCGCTAAGCAGCTCCCGTGCCGCGCCCTCCGACAGCTCGCCAAACGTCAACCGGCTCACATCCTCCGGCGATAGCCCACGCAACCCCGCGCCATCCCCCACCCCCAACGTATTTTTCACCCACTCCCACAAGTCCCGTAGCAGTCTTTGGAACGTCCCCTGCCGGCTCTCGTCCTTAAACATCCCCTCGCCCTTGTCCGCTATCGCCCGGGCCAAAACCTCCTCGGCGCGCTCTTCCGCCGTCAAGTCGGCGTACTTCGGGTTGTCCTTCAGCTCTTTCATGAGGTCGCTGCGCCGGGCGGCGGTTATCATACGCCTGTACAGTTCGGGGTGGTTCTTTTTAGCAAAGTCTAACCACAAATGCCCGTACTCGTGGATAGGCGTGTTCGCGTTCATCTTCTCCGGGTCAAGATAGATTTTCCCGTCTTTGGTAGCAAAGCCGTAAACCTCCCCGCCGGGCGTCGCCATCAGGCGGATGTGCTCTACTATGCTGACAACCTTGTCGTCGAATTGAGGTGGTCTAACAAATTGCAACAGTTTGATGAGTATATATATGTACGGGTACTTATTATGGAAATATACTGTATTGCGACGGAAAGAGTCAATTTGTTATAAAGAAATCTACTCCCCCAAATACGTTTTTCGAAGACTTTTGCGGATTCGCGGCGGCTAAGGAGTACCCCATAGCACCCCTACCCATAACCCCAGCCTCCGTGGAAATTTTTCAAAAAAACTTGCTTCTCCGCCCGCCCAATATGTATTATTTATATTATACCATAATATGGCTCTTCCGAATAAGCGGTGAAAATATGGGGGATTCCCGTAAAAAGGAGCGTTTTTAAGGTGCTGTTTGAGATAGGGCAAATAGACCGGTAGCCGCCGGGCAGAGCCGAAAGCGTATTTATTCAACATCCGTCAAAAACGGTTCTTTCAGCAGGCTGTCGATACGTACTTCGGCCTCGTCGAAATTGCCTATGAGCACCATTCTCAGTATGGCTTCTACGGCGCTTTCGGCTTCCGCCGTGTGCGAGAAAGCCTGCAGTTCGTGGGCGTTTTTGTCTATTTCTTCAATATCTACGGCAATAAGGGCGGTTTTCAGCGCTTTCAGGATAGCTTTCAGCGCGCCGGGGTCGCTTGGCGTTTGCGCCGCCGCCTTTTTGGTTACCGCGATGATGAGGTTTATGTCCTCGGTGAGCGTTTCCAAATCGGCGAGGAAGTCGTTGGTGTTTGTGTTGATAAAATCCAGGCCGCCGTTCTTTCCGGCTTCTTCCAGCGCCTTGGCCTGTTCGGATACCCAGTGCGCCCCGACATTCGCGGAGGCGCTTTTTAGCGCGTGGGCGTACAGCGTGAACGATGGAATGTCGCCGTTTTTCAGCGCCTCTCTCATTTCGCCGGCCTTTACCGTCGCGTCCTCGCGGAATATCGAAAGCGTCCGCAGATAGTTTTCCTGCGAACCGCCCGCCCTTGATACGCCCATATCCGTGTCCACGCCGCGCAGACTGAACGTAGCGCGGGCCGTGCCGGTATCGGAGACGCGGGGTCCGTCCACGCCATCGTCCTCAAGCGCGGCCTCCACCTGCTTCTCCTTGGGCAGCCACCTCTCCAATACGGCGTTGAGCTTGGCGGTGTCTATGGGTTTGGAGAGGAAGTCGTCAAAGCCGTTTTGAAGAAACATTTCGCGCATACCCGAAACGGCGTTGGCCGTCAACGCGATAATGGGCAAATTTCGCCCCGCGTCTAATTTCCGTATTAGTTTCGTCGCCTCCACGCCGTCCATCTCAGGCATCATGTGATCCATGAAGATGAGGTCGTAGTTACACCGCTTCACGGCATCTATGGCCTCATTGCCGCTCAGACAGGTGTCGACCGCCATCTCGTAAAAGGAGAGCAACCCCTGCGCGACCTGTATGTTTGTCCTGACGTCGTCGACTATCAGCACACGAGCGGTGGGCGCTATGAATGCTTTGGTCGCCGCCTCGGCCACAAAAATCTCCCTCACGCTTATTCCCTGCGGCAGCGTTATCGTGAAGACGCTGCCCTTGCCGTACTCGGATTGGACAATTATGTCGCCGTTCATAGCCTTTACCAGGTTGTAAGTAATTGCCAGGCCCAAGCCCGTTCCCTCTATCCCCTTATTCTTGGCGACATCCAACTGCACGAAGTCGTCAAATAATATATCCATATCTTTCTGCGCTATTCCCCTGCCGCTGTCGGCGACCTCGATGGTGATGATGACGGCATTGTCGTCTATCTGCCTGCCCGTCACGGTGAGCGAGACAAAGCCCTCGGAGGTGTACTTGACCGCGTTGCTCAGAACGTTCAGGAATATCTGGCGAATCCTGACCTCGTCCCCGAATAGCGTGTCGGGAATGTTTCTGTCTACGCTCACCTGAAAATCGAGCATGGAGTTGACCGCTTTTATGCCGATGATGTTGACGACGTCCTTTATAAGCGACGGGAAGTGGTAGTTGGCCGGAATTATCTTCATCATCCCGCTCTCTATCTTCGAGAAGTCGAGTATGTCGTTGATGATGGAGAGCAGATTGAGTCCCGCCTGCCTGATGGTTACCAGGAGGTTGTATGTGCTTTGCGGCACCTCCTTTTCGCGCATCGCGAGTTCCGAGATGCCGATGACGGCGTTCATGGGAGTGCGAATCTCGTGGCTCATCCTTGCCAAAAAGTCACTCTTGGATTTGGAGGCCGCCTCCGCCTTGCTCGCCAGATTCGATATGGTCTCTATGCGCTCCTGGTCCTGCTCCACAAGAAACCTCAGCGTTATTTGTTGTCGCCACGCGTTGAAACGCAGTGTGTTTTGCGCGTATGACAGTATCATCGTCATTATGAAGGTGCAGAGTATGTCGTTTGTGGCGTACGATATCGGAGGCTTAAAAAAAGGTATGCCCATCGCGCTCCCCAATATAAAGAGAATTGCCGCGGAGAGGAACGTGACGATAGATTTATACGCGAACGGGAACGGGGCAAACACGGGTATCATAAGCACGAATATAAACCCGCCCATGTATGGAGTGACGACGCTCTTGTCGGCGGTGGCGGTAACGATGGCCGTCCCAAAGTTTAGATAGGCGACGAGCGCCATGAGCAAAATAATAGGGCGCGCCCTGAAGAATTTCGTAAACGTCAGCGCCACGCACAACACGCTCAACAGCGTGAGACCGAGTCGCAACGATAGAACCATTGTGAGGTATGGGGCGTGCAGCTTAATGTCGAGCGGTATGTAGGTCAGCCATGCGACGGAGGATAGGAAGAACATGAAAGAGAGCTTACTGCACTCGTAGTTCAGTTCGCCGTAGAATGTTTCGCAGTTGAACATATTGTCGGGGGCCTGAAAAAGCCTGTCGTAAAAATCCGATAATTTTCTCAGCATCACATTGTCCCAATCGGTAGATATTTGAGTTTGATAGATTTTGACGGATTTTTCCGGATTGACTTCGCCTCAATAAACACGTAGCTACGCTCACAGTGTCGGTCGTTGCGATGCATTGAGCGAAGTCGAAATATCGCGTCCACCGTAACCGGCACGCTAAATGACGTTTCTATAGACGCCCTAGTAGGCGTTATTTTCGATAAGTTCTATCTCTCCTTTTGTTAATTCGTAAAGCCCGTAAACAACCGCGTCGATTTGATTTTCGCAATGCGCTATTCTCTGTCGCAAACGTTCGGTTTGGCTCGGCAACGTTGCGGTTTGCAGATATTTGTTGAGTTGTAGCAGCCGGTCGACGTATTTGACGATTGCCTGTTGTTGTTGTATTTCAGTTTTGTTTTTTGGAGCAATCGTTTTTATCGGAAACTTTTTACAATTTTGTATCAAAATTTTTTGAAAAAGATTTTTTGATAAATCCAAATATTTGCGGCTGTGATAAAAATTCATAACGTTGGAATTTATAATTGCCAACAAATATTTTAAACTGACGTTACAATCCTCTTTTGCAACGATATTAAATATCGATTGTACATTATATAATTCTTCTTCCGTATAACCGGCATAAATTTTAAGCGGATTTCCGCCGACAATCTGCCTGACCAGAATTCTTGGGCTCGTAAAAAATTTTTTCTGTCTTGATGCGCCTAACCAATCTCCATAACTGATGTATTCTTTCTTCCCCCACTCGACAAAATATCGTTTTACATCGGCGCCGTCAAGCAGACGTTTAAAGGTTTTATTTTTCTTGGACGAGGAGTGAAAAATCCGTTCCGTTATTTGTTTTTGAGTATGTCCTCTGTATTTATCATAAGGCGTGATGCCCAATGTAAAATCGCACAATTCCGAAAGATATGTTTTATCGGTTTCAATCTTTTTTAATAAGTCTTTTTCCTGTTTACTGCTAAAAATGTCAAATACGGAAAATTCATTATTAATCCACTCTTTTGACCGAACTGTATTTGTTTTGTGAGCGGTTTTAATATCCACCGAACTGACGGTGTCGTTTCTGTCATACAATAAACAACGTGTCTGTTTTGATGTTTTGTTTATTGTGAGAATGATTGTTTCGGCTTTTACGCCGTAAAAAACATTATCCGGCAGACGAACAATGCTGTCGACACGCCACTCGCCGAGTATTATTCTTCGTATTTTTTCATAAGAACTTTGGTATAGCAGCGAATTAGGAATAATAAATCCCAAAAATCCGCGGTTATTCAGTAATCCAAGCCCTTTTTCTACAAAAATAGAATACAGATTTATTCTGTTTTCAGTTGAATGAAAGTTATTGAAATAGTACTTTACAAGTTCGACGGGATGTCCTTTTATGTCTACCCAAGGCGGATTTCCAATCACACAATCAAACCCGCCTTGCTTAAACACCTCGGGGAACCCTTTTTTCCAGGAAAAAGGTTTTATTTTACGTTCTTCGCCGAAATCAAATTCATTGTCGTAGTAATCAAGGTCTATAATGCTGTTTCCGCATTTAATGTTGTTTTCCATAGCCGGCAATACGCGGTCATGAAAAAGCTTTGTTTGCGCTTCGACGGTTTCCTTTGTCTCACCCTCCATACATTTCAGAAGCAGACTCAATTTTGTCACTTCAACGGCGTTGGCGTCTAAGTCCACGCCGTAAATGTTGTTTAATAATATGCGTTTCTTTTCTGCGGTTGTGAGTTCCCCCCAGGGCGTCAACGGGTTGCTTTTGCCGCCTTGACCATGTTTGCGGTTTTGCGTATAAAAATCCTTGTGCCAATTCAACAAAAATTGATACGCGCCGAGCAAAAATCCGCCGCTTCCGCAGGCCGGATCAACAATTCTGATTGTGCTTGCCTCTTTTGGCGTTTTATCTTCAACGAGTCTTCCGACGGTGTTTTTTACGATGTAGTCTACGATATATTGCGGGGTGTAGTATACGCCGCCGGCTTTGCGGATTTCTGGTTGATCTTCAATTATGGCGTAACCGCTTTTCGAAAGTGAAATTGTTTTGCCCAAAAACTGCTCGTAGGCGCTGCCAAAAATCTCTACCGACAAAACCGAAAACTCGTAAGGGCTTTTCGGATAGTAGAGCTCGTCAATAATGCTTTTTATTACCTTATTATCTATCGTAATATCGTCGCTGATTTTGTCGTGTTGAAAATCAAAAATCCCTGAATTGTATTTCTGACAGGCAACATGAAACAACCGCAAAAGATTCGCGTAATAATCGCCGTGATCCGTCGTTTCCCGCAACTCGCCGTATCTCTCCACACCGCGGTCCTCGGCAATGCGAAGGAATATAATCCGATCAAGAATGTGTTGCACGGCGAAATTGAGCCGCTCTTCGTCAATCTCGTTGCGTGAAGCGATGTTTTTGGCTAAATTTTTACGCCATAGATTGAGCGACGACAAAAAATCGTCGTCTACCGTCGTAGTTCCTTTTTTGTTTTTGTCGTTCTGAATGTATTTGTCGAAACTGCCTTTCAATACGCATTCTTTACCGAATGTGTCCCAAATAAAATCAAATTCCGTCAGATATTCTTTAAAGGTCAGGTATTTGATTCTGGCGACGGACGCCTTATCGGTCGGGTTGGGTTTTGGGGAACAGTCATAGACGGCGAACTCTTCAAAGTCGGTAATTACGCTGACGGGCATTTTAGCGCTCCAACCGTACCGGCGAATTTGATAAGCGGAATCAATATCGTCTTTAATTACCACGCTTGGTCTCTTGGCTTCAAGAAAAAACAGGCGTTTTCCGCCGACGAGCCGAAAAGAGTAATCGGGTGTTTTTGTCGCGGTGCCTACCTTTACATGATCTTCGAGGATAACCTCGCGGTAACTCTCGGCATATCCGTTTTCGTTATCAATATCCCAACCAAGCGCTTTCCAAAATGGGTTGATGAAGTCCAACCTCGTTTGCGTCTCGTTATAGTCTTTATTCTTATAAAACTCTTTCTGTTCGTCAAAGCGTTCTACAAGTGATTTTATTTTTTTGTATGCTTCTTCTTTTGTCCGCATAGCGTATTTTATTTCTGGCGAAAAAGGTTCATTGTTTTTGCGCTTTCGCAAGACTCGTGTGTACGGTTCCCGTTCATTCCACGCTTGTGGTTGCCGCGACCGCGCTGTCTCCATTGCCGGTGCCGCTATCCGGCGTAACCGCCTCCTTTTTTTTCCACCTGTCGATACCGAAAAAGAGCGATTGCCGCAATCCGCCCGGAATAAGGTAGACGGTGTCGCTCCCCGTTAAACGCGCGTAGTTGCTGCTCCAGTCCGGCCCGTTCTTTCCCACAAGTAAAATGCCGACGGGCGCGTCTTTGCCGGAGTAGACCTTCACATACGATTTGCCGGTGTCGCCGACGTCAAAAGCCGTCTGTTTGTCCGGATTGACGGAGACCGGCTCGCCTTTTTTGAGCGAGACAATCTTTTCCAGCGCTATTTGAACGAGGCCGCTGTCGGCGATGGAGGAGCCGCCGCTTGCGGAATCGGAGTCGCCGCCGTCCACCGTCCAATTGCCGTCGTCGCGCTTATTGAGCCGAATCACGCTACCGGCGCCGTCGTTCACAACTATGGCGTTTATGTGCCGCTCCTCAAGGGTCGGGAAGAACCGGGCGCGGTGTTCCGGAGGGCGAATCGCGGTCATCTTTTCGGATACGACGAAGATGGCCGCGGCTGCTAAAATCGCGCATAACGCGAATATCAGTTTTTTATTGTTCTTCATTTGGTTTGGACTCCTGGCCAATGTTTTTCTAATCCTGTAAATCCGAGTTAAGACGGTGCTTTAAAAGACACCGTCAAGAATCTTTAGCAACAGTCTGTACCGTTCCCTCTGCCGTCTGACCGTTTTTTTCCCTTCGCCTTAATGATATTATCACGCCCGCGATGATTACAACAATAGGCATCAATAATAGATTTATCGCCCTTATTATTCCCGGTTTTGACGAGCCTGCCTCCAGAATGTTCGGGTCGACGGTCTTGTCTTCCAATACTCTGGAACGCACCGATATCAGGTTCTCGTCCAGCGAGAGCCAGTCCACCAAATTAAATAAAAACGCTACGTTGGGGCCTGAGGCGTTTTGGGCGCTGATGAAGTTCGCGTCGCCTATCACTACCAGATTTCCGCTCTTGTTCGACGGCGTGACTGCGCGGTTTCTGTCGTCTTCGGCTAAGTTTATCCTGCTTATGGCGTCCCCCTCGTCTTCCGCGGACTTCTCCTTAGCCGGCGGCACGGGCTTCCCGTCGAAGTAGCTCACAAACGCGCCGTTTACGTGCACAGCCATTGCGTGGCGCCCCATCGCTTCCTTGTCGGGCAACTCGTAACTTGCCTTGGGTGACAGGTCAAACTCTCCTCTCGCTTCCCAGCTCTGTTCGGAGGAGGAGGCCAATGTTACTGTGGCGGTCTTGTGTTTGCCCGACGTATCCGGCGCAAGCGTAAGCGAACTCGCCCAACCGAGCATCAACTCCGATTGCGACGATGCCACCGGGTTATCGTCGGCAAAACCGCCCCGTGTGATTCTAACGAAGTAGGGGTATGGTAGCAATTCCTGTATCGTGAACAGCCCCAAATTCCTCGGTACCTGCACCTGCCCGCAGGAAGCGTCCATTATCATATTGCGCTCGACCCGCACGCCGTAGTGCTCTAAAAGGTCCATCAGCTTCGTCTCACGAACCGTACCTTGAACGCCGTATTGGAACGAAACGGTCACCGCGTTGACAAGCGCTATCAGGTTCCCGCCGTTCATAAAGTATTGGTCGATTTCAAAGAGCGTGCGTTCGGTGTAGCGGTCACCCCCCGGAATGATAAGGGTACGGATATCCTTGTCTATCGGTTTCCCCTCCGACACGTCGACGGTTACGACCTCGTAGTCGCGCTTGAAGCTCTCGAAGAGCGGGGCGAAGCGCTTCTCCGTCCTTTCGTCGCCCATATTCATACGAGCGCCGATATCCGGCGGGATAAAGTCGGCGGATTGCGACTTGAGCACGCCGATTTTGGGAACGGAGGAACGTTTCACTTTCATTATCGCCTGTGTCAGGTCGTATTCGAGGTTTTTGAGGTTTTGGACGACGGGAATCGCCTCTTTCTTATCGGCGTACATAATCCCTATCCCCATGAAACCCAACATCGTCTCCGCCTTGTCGCGCTTAAAGGTCTGCAGCCTGACTTCGGGGACGCCCAAACTCATGGCCATGCCGCGTATTTCGTCGCTCTCCGCCGGGTCTTCCCACGTTACGCGCAGTTTGCCCCCGGCAATGTTCTTGTACTCGCTCAAAATATCGCGCACCGCGTTAATCGTGGCGTGCGTTTCGGGCGGCAGCTCCTTAGAGAAGAATACCTTGACGGCCACGATGTCGTCGAGCCCCTTAAGAATCCGCTTCGTCGCGCCGGAGACCGTGTACTGACGGTTCTCCGTCAGGTCAATTCTGTAAAAAAACTTGCCGGCGGCATAGTTGACCAGAGCGACCGCGGCAATGACCGCGCAGGCTATCGCTACCATATCCGCCTTGGATTTTATTTTTTGTGTTTTCATATTATCCTATAAATCCTTATTTTTGCCGATAATTCGTATTACCGGATTGCTTCGTCGCTTCACTCCTCGCAATGATGTCATTGCGAGCGAAGCGAAGCAATCCGGTGTTTTCATTATTCCGACTTCCTGCCTCCCAAAGACTGCGCGTTGAGGAACAGGAACACTCCCGCTATCGATAAATAATAAATGACGTCCCTGGTATCTATCACCCCGCGTCCTATACTCTCAAAATGCGTGAACAAACCCAGGAACGAAAACAGCGGCACCAGCGCCGAGGGCGTTTTCATCGTTACGACCGGATGGCCGATTATCATCAACACAAACATTGCCACCCACGCCAAAATGAATGCCACAATCTGATTCTCGGTGTGCGACGACACCCACAAGCCTATGGCTAAGTACGCCGCCCCCATAAGCAACGCGCCGGCGTACCCGCCGATTATCGGGCCGGGGTCGGGGTTACCTATTATGAACAGCGTCACGGGTACGGTGACCGACAGCGCCACGGTCACCGCCAAAAACGCCAGCGCCGCGAAAAACTTTCCCAAAACCACTTGCGCGTCGCTCACAGGCCACGTGAGCAGCAGCTCTATCGTCTTGCTCTTCCTCTCCTCTGCCCACCCGCGCATTGTTATAGCCGGAACGAAGAAAAGGAAGACCCACGGCAACAGGCCGAAGTAATTGCGCATATCCGCCTGATTGATAAGGAAAAAAGGCTGGAAATACATGAAGTTCGTGCCCACCAGGAACACGACGATAAAGACGTAGGCTATCGGCGATATGAAGTAGGAGGCGAACTCCTTTTTGAAAATAGCCGCGACGGTGTTCATTTGCCACCCCCTGTCAATTCCGTAAATACCTCCTCCAAACTCGTCTGGTCGCGCCGAAGCTCCGACAGACTGAGTCCGTTATCCGCTATACATTTGAATATCCCCTCGCCGATGTCCTCTTTGCCCTCGGCGTTTATGCGGGCGCAAACCCACCCCTCCGGCGCGACGACCTCCGTATCGATGTGCGACACCCCGGCCACAGACCGAAGGCTCCTGTATACCGACGCCACATCGCCCTTGATACGCGCCGTGTACCGCGAGCCGCCCCTGTGCCCGGAGGTCAGGTCGCCCGGCGTCCCCGTGACCACGACGCGCCCGTCCTTGATGATGAGTATCCGGTCACATGTCGCGGAAACCTCCGAGAGGATGTGCGAACAGTATATGACCGTCTTCTCCTCGCCGAACTTCTTTATGAGGTTGCGGATCTCAATGATTTGGTTAGGGTCAAGTCCGGACATAGGTTCGTCCAGTATCAACAAATCCGGGTCGTGTATCATCGCCTGAGCCAGTCCGACGCGTTGCCTGTACCCCTTGGAGAGCTTGCCTATCTGCCGGTCAGCCATCTTCGTGAGGGCGCACACGGAAAACATCTCGTCTGTCCGCGACTTCAGCGCCGCCCCCTTAAGACCTTTGATTTGCCCGACAAAGGCAAAGTACTCCTTGACGGTCATGTCGCTGTATAGGGGTGTGCTCTCCGGCAGATACCCTATCTTCCGACGCACGGCAAGGTCTTTATCAGCCGTGCTCAGTCCATCGACAAGCACCGTCCCCGATGTGGGCGGGATGAAACAGGTGATTATGCGCATGGTGGTACTCTTACCGGCGCCGTTTGGCCCCAGGAAACCGAAAACCTCGCCCCTTCGCACCTCAAAGCTCAGGTCGCTCACGGCGCGCACCTGCCCAAACCGCTTGTTCAGCCCGCGCACCTCAAGCATCAGACGGCCAGTTTTTTCGCTCATGTTTACGCCGCCGTCTCCGTGTTCTTGGCATCTTGAATTTGGGTGCGCAACTCCTGCGCTATCTTCTTTATCTCCTGCAGATTTTTACGCGCCCGCGTCCCCGCCGCCTTGTTACCGCGTTCAAACTTATCGTACTCGCCCTTGAGCGCCTCAACCTCTTTTAAAAGAGCGTCCATAGACATTGTTATACCTCCGGTTATTTTATGGTTATGATAATAGTTACCGCAACGATAATAAATATTGTATTTCCCCGCCGAAAAAGCAAAATTTTTTGTTTAATTTATTCACATATCAAGCAGGTAGTAAAGCCCCGCCCGCCGCGAAAGCGCGCCAAGACCCGGAACGCGCTTTGCCGCCGATTCAAACAAAAACTCGCGCCACCCTATGGTCGGCCGCCTCTCTATCGGCTTTGAAGACTCCGGCACGTCGCATATCTCACCCAGGTAGCGCAACGCCTCCGCGAAACCGCCGAGCGTGTCGACCAACCCGCTCGCCGCCGCCTGCCTCCCGGTAAGCACGCGCCCGTCGGCCAGCGCCCGCACCTTCCCCGTGTCGATATCGCGCCCCGCCGCCACATCCGCTATGAACTGCTCGTGAACGTCGTCTAACAGCGCCTGAAAGTACTTTGTCTCCTTATCCGTCATCTGGCGGAACGGGCTTCCGGCGTCCTTCATCTCCCCGGCCTTCATCGTGCGAAAGTCAACCCCCACTTTCTTGGCCAACTCCTGGTACATGGGCATAGAGAAGATTACGCCGATGCTTCCCGTCAAAGTACCGGGCGAGGCGAATATCCTGTACGCCGGGGCGCTGACGTAGTAACCGCCCGACGCCGCGACGTTGCCCATACTTACTACGAGCGGCTTGCCGTCCGCCATATAGGCCGCCACCTCGTTGTAAAGCTCCTGAGACGGCGCGACCGCCCCGCCCGGAGAGTCTACCCGTAAAAGTACGCCGGCCACGTTGTTGCTGAGACGGTAACCGCGCAACTGGTCGGCGTGCCAGGAGGCGTCGAATATCTCGCCCTCAAGACGCACCACGGCCAAACGCTTGCCGAAGCTCAATCCTCCGCCGGAGGCGCCGCCGCTGGAACCGGACCTTAAAGAAACGGTGAGGATTAGGATAGCCAGACTGACGACGGCGGAGAATATCGCTATCGTTATTCGTTTGTGGGTTGAATATTTCACTTGAAATCCTTATTGTTGTTTCGGTCGTTATGGATATTTTTATCCTGTTAACCTTACTTAAATCTATGGTTCAAACAGTATGTCAACGCCTCACCTTACGATTCTCAATATGTCACCCGGCATGATTACCGAGCTCGGCGTCAGCTTGTTGCTCTCCCTTATTGAGTCTACGGTCACTCCGAAATTTAGCGCTATACGCCACAGATTGTCGCCTGTTTTCACCGTATATATTACAACTTGTCCCGCTCCCTGTGTTGATGCGGACGGTTGCGGCGTTGGAGCGGTTGACGTTGCGGGCGCGGCGGATGTTGTCCCGCCCGCGTTTGTTCGATTCGCGCTTGCTTCGCTTGCGGCTCTTGGGGTATAGACCAGCACGTCGCCCGGGAATATTTGCGGGCGGCGCGCGTTCAATCCGTTGATTTTCGCAAGCTCGCTTACCGGTACCCCCAATTCCTGCGCTATTCCGTACAGAGTTTCGCCCTGCTTTACTAAGCGCTTGCCGGAGTACAGCGTCGTGTTGCCCCTTATATGCCGGGTGAGCGGTGTTGCGGGTTGGGTTGCTTGCGCTGTGGGCGTACTGGAGGAGGCCGGTTCGTCGTCGGGTTCCGATTGGGAGGAAGCGGGAGCGCCGCCCTGCTGGTATATTACTAAGGTTTGTTCGGCTTTCAGGCTGCGCGGGTTTGCGAGGTAGTTCCACGCCAACAGGTCTTTTATCTCCACGCCGAAGGTATTTGATATTGAGTAAAGTGTTTCGCCGGTGCGTACCTTGTAGGTGATTTTCTTGCCGGTACGCGACGTCACGCCGCCGCCTTGCCGCAGCAATCCGTTGCGTCCTTTGGCTCCGCGCCGCCCGGGACGCACTCTCTCTACGGTGTTCAGGTGCGAGGCGAGGTAAGAGGGCACCGAGTCGTTTACGGCTATCGGGACTATTATGTAATTGCCTATCGCTATGGAATTCGTTTTTATCTTGTTTATCTCACGCAACGCGTCCACGGACACCCTGAAGTTACGCGCTATCTGCAATAAGTTGTCGCCGCTCCTCACCGTATAGCGATAGAACTTTGTCTTCTTCGCGTCGGGAAGGGTGTCGTAGAACTCCCTGAATATGTCCGCGTACCCCTTGGGCAGGTAGATGCGCACATCCCGCATATCCGGCGGCGTACACCAGTGGAGGATGTGCGGGTTCATTGTCGTCAAGGTGTCAAGCGCCACGCCTGTACCGTCCGCGATTGTCTTCATCTCCACGCAATCGTTCACGAAGACCGTGTCGGGGTCGAAGACGCCGCCGTCCGGGAACTCGAAATCGAAGACATCCGGGTTCTTTGCTATAACCATCGCGGCGAGGAAGAGCGGGACATAGTTCATGGTCTCCCGCGGCAGCGACAGCGCCCAGTAGTCGTTTACGCCGCCGGCCCTGTTTATCGCCCGCGCCATGCCGTTTTCGCCGCAGTTGTAGGAGGCCAGCGCGATGTGCCAGTTATTGAAATCGCCGTACAGCTTGCCGAGGTAGCGTATTGCCGCCCCGGTCGATTTTATGGGGTCGCGCCGTTCGTCTATCCAGTAATTCTGCCGCAGCCCGTACATCTTGCCCGTGGATGGGATAAACTGCCATATTCCGGCGGCGTGCGCCCGCGAGTAGGCGTGCGCGTTAAAACCGCTCTCTATGATAGGCAGATGGGCGAGGTCGCGGGGCAGCCCGGAGTCGGCGAACATCTGCTTCATTACGGGGAGGTAGTAACCGGCTCGGTATAGCCAGCGGTCAAAGATACCCTTACGCGTTCTCAGGTAGAAGAGCAGCGCGCGCTTGACGCGGTCGTTCCACACAACAGGAATATCGTAGGTAACGCCGCGTTTGCCGGACAGACGGGCGAGGAAGACGCTGTCCTGTGACGACACCTTGAGCGAGTCTAAGAGCGATTCCAGGAGGTGGCGGCTGAATATCATGGAGGATATCTCTTCAGGCGCGGAGAAACCGGCCGGGAAGTGCTCCGCGTACATGGAAATAATGTCGGCGATATAGTCCTGCAGCGGGAACCACTCGGCGCCGCTGTCGGGCAGCTCGCTGTTCAGCATGAGGAACGCCGAGGCTTTCCGGAGTATGGAGTCGGCGACCGTATACGCGCTGTCGTCGCAAGCCTTGCGCGCGAGCCGCAGAAGCTCGTCGATGTCGGTGGTCAGGTCAATGCCGGTCGAATCGCTGTTCGCAACCTCCGGTTCGGTGGGGTCAACCTCGTCCGCCGTATCGACGACGGCGGCAGGCGCCGCTTCCGCGATGGGTTTAACCACGGCCGGGTCGGAGACGAAAGAAACTTTTTTAACTGACGACGCGCAACCGCCGGCGAAAGCGGCCAAAAGGACGCAGATTACGCCCAACAGAAAGCGGACAACGCGGAAAAATTGTAATTGTACCATATACTCAATATATATTACGGTATGGATAAAAGCCAAAATCTTAAACATAAAAAGTAAGGGCGGGTTACAAACCCGCCTCTGTTAAGCTGCCCCCACGGCAATCCCCACAACATCCCTGATGTTTAAGGTAGGCCCTCTGCGCCTCGCGCACTCGCTCCGGGCGCTGCGAATCCGGTCAATTATGCGGCTTTGGTCCCCGCCGCAATAGTTCACATACATACGCGTCTGCCGGGAACAATCCGGGCAGTGCTCACACTCGGCGCAAGAAACCTTTAGAAATCGCATCTGCCGCTCCTTGAAAAGTGGACAATGAAAACGACCTTTTCGATTTCCTCCCATATATATAAAGATACCGCACAAAAGCTTGTATGTCAACATAAAAATACCGCAATATTTTGTATGTTGGCGTATCTTTGTAATGTATACGGGGTTATGGGGTAAATTATTTTTGAAAAATCGGCGTTTACACAAAACTTACATACCGATACGGTGGTTGACGTCACGGGCGGCCCGGTCGCGGCTCCTGCGGCCGTTACTCTGCCCTGTGCGGAAAATATATGTCGAACCTCGACCCGTTCCCAATCTCGCTGCGCAAATCAATCACCCCCCCGTGGTTTCGTATGCACTCCCTGAAGCTGACTAACCCCAGCCCGACGCCGATTTCGTTGTTTGTCGTGAAGAACGGCTCGAACAGCCTCTTTTTGACCTCGTCGCTCATACCCTCACCGGTGTCCTCAACGGAGACCAGCAGGTACGAGCCGGGTTTCAGCGACGAGTTGAAAGCCAGCGTCCGCGGCGCGTCCACGGTTACGTCGCTTGTCTCTATGGTGAGAACGCCGCCGCCGTGCCTCATTGCCTCGAAAGCGTTTACCACGAGGTTCAACATGGCGTTTTGGAGCATTGTTTCCGAGCCTGTGACAGTCGCCTGTTTGGCAAGGAGTATCTTGTGCACGCTGACGTTGCCGCTTGCGATGGACTCCACGAAGCTCATCACGCCGCCGAGCAACTTGTGCATATCGAGCTTCTCGAACGGGCTTTCCCCCCTGCGGCTGAAGTCGGAGAGCTTGCGTGAGAGTTCCGCCGCGTGTTTTGAGGCGGTGAGGATGGTGTCTAAATAGGCCGACAAACGCTCGTCGTCCGTGGCGGCGCCCACACACTGCTTTATGACCTCCACCGTGCCGATTATGCTGCCCAGCTTGTTGTTGAGGTCGTGCGCCACTCGGCCGGAGAGCTTGCCTACGGCGTCCATTTTTTGTATTTGGAAGAGGCGTTTTTGCAACTCTAAGCGTTCAAGTTCGGCGCGTTTGTACTTCGTTATGTCGAATATCACGCCTTGGCTGCCTAGAAAAACCTCGCGTTTGCCGCCTGGCTGCGGGGTATCCGTGCCGTCGTGGATACAGTAGGCGCCCTCTACGTCCACGATACCGGTTACGTCGCCGACCATTATGCGGAAGTCGCCGTGGCGGCGCGTCATCAGTCTGACCTCCATGTTTCGCGTTCGCCGCATCCACCTGCGCCGCTCGTCGAAGAGCTTGGGCGCCATATCGGCGCCGGTCACGAGACCCGCTATCCGCGGCAACACCACCTCGCGGCTGACGCGCTCGTACTCCTCCGGCGGCAGGATGAAAGAGAAGTGCTTGCCTATCATCTCCTCCGTGGAAAAGTTGAGTATCTCCTCCACGGCGCGGTTCACGAATATGAAACGCCCGTTGGCGTCCAATATATAGATTATGGCGGACGAAATGCCGAAAATCCTGTCGACGTACTCCTGCAATTGGAGGTTCTTGGCGTGGAGGCGCTTTATCTCGGCAAAAGGGTCGCCCGTAAACAACTCCGGAGAGTACGCGGAGGCAATGGCGGAAGAAATTTCCGCGCCGATGTCCGAATAGACATCGGCGAAACTGCCGTCAGCGCCTTTACCGGCGTTCATTTCGGAATATTCTTTCTCTTCCATCATCATAGAGCGAATCTCCATCCGGAAAGGTACCATACCGGCCATACAATATATTATAGCGTATTTTGGGGAGAATTGCAAGAATTAATGAAGAAATAAATCTTCAAAATACATGGCGGTCACGGATGAATGAGGCGGGCGCGCCCCGTGCCCGGGGCGCGCCCTGCCGCTGCAATGCCGAAATCAACATCCGTCATCTTCCGAATTGGATGTTTTCGGTGTTGTCCTGCTCTTGCCCTGCAAACGAGTGTGAGTTACCTGTCGGCGCCGATGCGTTCTCCGGGGCGGGTTGACGCTGTTCCTCCGGTGCTCCCGCCTCGTCCGGCAACATCCGGCGTTTTGCCGTGAATCTGCGTCCGTGTTGCAGTTGGTCTTCCGTAACACCCATATCATTGGGTATGATTTCCGGCGCCGGCGGTCTTTCCGGCGCGTCTGTCCCATATTCGTTGTGTCTGAATCGGTCGTGTTCTTGCGGAGGTCTCTCTTGACGCTCCGGCCTGCCACCGCCGCGGTTGTCCCGGCCGGAATCGCGGCGGTGCCCCCCCTTGTCATCTCTATTGCCGCCCCCGCCCCGTCCGTCCCGTCCCCCGCGCTGCTGCTGGCGGCCGCCGCCACCGCCGCGCCCTTCGCCACTCGCGCCGTCGCCGTCCCTCATGTTCTTGCGGGCGCTGTCCTGCTCGCGTTCGGCGTTTTTTAGCCTCTGATTGATGTCGCGCAAAGACATTTCCATAGGGTCGATTGACGGTTGGTTCGGCCTGCCTCCACGCTCCGGTTGTTGCCGTCCGCCCTGTTGCTGGCCGCCCTGCCGCTGGCCGCCGCCTCTACTGCCGTCGCCGGATTTCCGTTGACCGCCGCCGTCCGTGCGGTGCGGAGCGCCGCCCTGACCCTTGTCGGGTTTGCCACGTTCGCCGAATTGCGTTCCGGGACGCCTGTCTTGCCCGTGGTGATGCCCGCGGCCGCCTTTCCTGCCCGTCAAAAGTACGACCATCGTAATCAACTGCATCACTGCGGCTGAAGCGACTAAAACTAAAATCCACGGCAAATTTCCCTGCAAATACCCCATTAATTGCAACACTTCCGATAATTGCGAAGTGTCCGGTACTATTGATGAGTCCATTTTACAACATCTCCCTCAAATATGATAAAGTATCCGCCCTGTAAGGCTTTCAAATTGACTGCGTCGGCGCCCGTCGCGGCATCGGGGCGTCCCAATGCGTCGCATACGCCCGCAGCGTTTGATTTTTCTGTTTCTGTGCGGGGTTTCCAATCGATGCTCGTTATGGTGTTGTGCGGTAACCACCGGCATAAGGTTTCGTTGCGCTGCCCAAGCGCCGTAAACAGGCCGACCCTCCTTTTTAAGTCTGCGAACGCACACGTCACCACAGAATCGACGACACCCCCAAAACCGCCATACGCGCATCTCGCGGGCTATACCCGCCACACGTTTCTCCCGGCCGGTCCGCCGGCGGGCTATACCCCAAGCGCACCCGACGCGGCTCAAAAAACCAAGCGGCCCTACGCCTTCTTCTTCTTATCCGCAAGCCTCTTGTGCTCCCGGTCAATCTCCTCACCGATAGAGAGTAACCTCCGAACAGCCTTAAGCCTCTTATTCACGATGACGACCTTACTCCAAAGGAAGATAAGGATAAGAGAAAAAAAGAGAAAATTGATAACCCAAAGAAATCTCAAGAGTTCTTCCATGCGGGTTCGCTCAATCTCTATTAAGGCTTACGGATAGGGTTAGGGTTTAAGTTACAATAAGGCCGCGGTTGAGATAGGGCCGCTTCCGACTATAATATATTTTATGCGCGGGCGGAAAAGCAAGAATTAAGGTAAAAATAATCAGAGTCAACACAAATTCACTTCTTCCCGTAACTCTTCAGTATCGCCTTCTCAGCTATCATAAGCGAGATTTTGACGGTCTTCTCGATTCGGAAGAGCGTCAGGCATATCATCAGGAAGAAGGCGATTACCGTCGCCGAGAGCATTAGGAATATCATTAACATTTGTCGGTGAACCTCGCTTTTTAAAGTCAAAATACAGTCAAATTCCCCGTCCCGGGTCCATGACGGGGAAGCGCAGGCGGTTGTTTTGACGCATAAGCTGCCCCGCCATCGCTATCATGGCGCCGTTGTCGGTACATAAGCGCGGCTCCGGACAGATTACGTTGCTTTTGCCGAAGCGCCTCCGCAGTTCATCCCGCAGGAAGCCGTTGCAGGCTACGCCGCCGGCTATTGCCACCGTTTTTATCCCTTGCGCCTTTGCCGCCGCCTCCACGTTATCCGTCAGCGAGCCGACTACCGCGCGTTGGAAAGCGGCGCAGACGGCGGGGCGGTTATTATCAATATAATGTTCGCCGTTTTGGGATATGAATTTTTTTACGGCGGTTTTTAGGCCGGAAAAGCTGAAGCAGTAGCGCCTGTCCGGGGAGGAGAAGCGGGCTATAGGGAACGTTATGTCGGAGCGCCCCTGATTTGGGGCCTTTGCCGCCTCCTGTTCTATGGCGCGTCCGGCGGGGTAGGGGAAGCCGAGAAGTTTCCCGACCTTGTCGAAAGCTTCACCCGCGGCGTCGTCCACGGTGCTGCCGAGGAGCTCGCAGTCGCCGAAAGAGGCGTACCTGTAGATGGCCGTGTGCCCGCCGGAAGCCAGCAGGGCTATAAAAGGCAGAGGAACGTTGATACCGTTTGTTGACGTATTAATACCGTGGGACGCGCCGATACCGTCCGGCGCAGTTATGGCGTCCTGTGAGATGAACAGCGAGCATATATGCCCTTCAAGGTGGCTTACCCCCGTTATCGGTATGCCGTGGGCGGCGTGCATCCCAAGTGCGAAGCTGACACCGACTAAGAGCGCGCCGGCCAGTCCGGGGCTGTCGGTCACGGCGAGGAGGTCAATGTCCCTGGGGCCGACCCCGCCCTGTTCCATCGCCGCCCCGGTCAGCCCGTCTATCCTTTCTAAATGCGCCCGCGAGGCCACCTCCGGCACCACGCCGCCGTATAACGCGTGCTCCGCCTGCGAGTGGGTGAGCGACGACAGAACCCGACCGTCGCTGAGGACGGCGACCGAGGTCTCGTCGCAGGAGGATTCTATGCCTAAGGTTATCATCGTATAAAAAATATACATTACCGGAACAAGGTTGTTAACGGGGCCGATTTAAAATTAAAAAAAATAAAAAAAACTTGATTTTGAGAAAAAGATATTGTATATTTAGTAAGAGCGGATGTGGGCTGTGTCCCCGTCCGAAACAGTAAAAAGGTCAAGGCGGCCATGAAAATAAGCAAATTTATCGCGGTAGCGGCGCTGTGCGTAGCGGCTCTCTCCGCAGGGGTTAACGCTCAAGTGACAGGCGCCAAGCTCGACAGCGCGTCCGTACAGGTAGCCTCCGCCCCCGCCCAAAAGCCGGCGCAGAGCAAGCAAACCTCCGTACAGCGTCCCACAAAAAAGACCAATTGGTCGAAAATCAAGACGCTGTTTGAGTAACCGAAGCGTTTCGCCCCAAAAATCGAACCGCGCCCCGTTAGCTTTGTCTCCAAAAAAAAGACTTTGATTTTTCTTTACCCAAAAACTATTTTAATCAAGAGGCCAATAACTTCTAAAGTCAGGGCGCAAGTTACCGATATAGTTAATACAGGATTGAAAGGAGCCGACTGATCATGTTAATCAGCAGCGTTTCACAGTCGCAGTCTATGCAGGGCGAGTTGCGCAAGGTGGACGGTACGCGCCGTGCAAAGAGCGGGGAACAAGCCTCGAAAGAGAGTGGCGCCGGCCGTACCGACCGTTCCGACCTCTCGGCGGACGGAAGGAAGCGGCGCAATGTAGAGGGCGAGGTGCGGATGCTGTCGTCTATGGTCAAGGGGCAGCCTGATGTGCGGACTGAGAGGGTGGAAGAGGCCAGGATAAGGGTGTCAAGCGGCTACTACAATACAGAATCGTTCGCCGAAACGCTGGCGGCAAAGATTATAGATACGGTGGTTTGACTGGAGTGACGAACATTTTTTTCAATCCTGAGGTAAAAAAACGCCCCCCGTCGGAGGGCGTTTTTTTGTAGCAAATATAAGCGGGCGTCATGTTGCCCCCACTACTTGCGCGCGAGCATTACCGTCCCCCCGAAGTACACCGGTTCGGAGAAGTCTACCACGCCCTTCCGCTCTTCGGTTATGGCGATGAGGTTGGCCGCGAAGTCTATCATGCCGGCCGAGACGGCCGGGATGATGTCCGGGAAGGCCATTACCTTGACTTCGATGCCGTAGCCGTTGGCTTGGGCGAAGCGCATCGCCATCTCTATGTCGAAGCCCACTATCGCGCCGCTACCGTCCTTGAAGGAGAAGGGCAGGTCGCAGTCGGAGGTGGCGAAGACCAGCTTTTTCTTTGTGGGCGAAAGCGTGATTTCCGGCATGGGCGGCGAGTCGGGCGTGTCGACCCAGCGCTGTACCATCTCCTTGTAGATTCCGGAGGCGGTGATTTCTTTCAAGAACGCGTTGAACTCGTCGCGCATCTTTCCCTTGTCTTTCTTGCAGAACAGGTTGGCGTAGTCCTCCCTGTCAACCTTAGGGTAGAGCACAATCAGGGAGTCCGGGTGCTGCGCCGCGAATTTTCTGGCCACCGGTTCCTCGACCAGCATCCCGTCGGCCTCGCCGGCCAGTATCGCATCCATACACTTGCCCCGCGAGTCGTAGTATTTGTAGAGTTTGGCGCCGACCTTATCCCGCGCGACGGCGTCGAAGGTGGAACCGTCAAGGATGGCCAGGGTCTTGTCGGCAAATTCATCCTTGTCGTACGCGCCGTTCGCCCACTTGGGCCCCACCGCTGTTTTGCCGGCGGCGTCCTTTGCGCCCGCGCTGTCCTGTTTGCCGCTGTCCTTGCCGCACCCCACCCCCGCAAGCGCTACGGACATCGCGACGGCGGCGGTGAGGAGTGTACACATTACCGGAGCTTTCATAAAAAATCCTTTCGCTAAAGCCCTTTGATTTTAATTGTTTAGGTTATTAAAACGCTCATGAATATCAAAGCCTGTTAATCGGTAGGAATAAATATACATTATGGGGGGGGTAAAAGTGGAATTTTTAATAATTGTAATTGCGGAAAGTCCCGCCAGGGACGTTACTCTGTTAACCGTAGGTTTTAACCTACGGGTCAATGGCTACCACAAGGCCAAAGAAGTCCCGCCAGGGACGAAACATTATTAACCCCGGAGGTTTCAAAAAAGACATGAGCGGAGAGGGCTGCGTTGCCCTTTCCTAACGCCAGGCATTTGGAACTGATGGCGCAGGGGCAAACTGTGTTCGCCATCCTCTTCACTCATTAATAAAACAGATACCCCTCAAAATGGTTAAGTCTGATACTGTCCGCCGACTTGTAGTACCGGCCGTCAATTTGGTCTATCAATACGGTGTAATCGCTGCCCCGCAAATACATTAGTTCCGCGGTATAGCGCTTTAATTCCGCGGTATCGCGTACCGATAACGGGATAAGGAACGTTTTTTTATTGATTTTCACCGTTAATTGATTGTTTTCAAAAGAACTTTGGATATGGCGGTTGTTGTTTATAGA
>JAITCM010000018.1 GCA_031283085.1 Chitinispirillales bacterium
AAAACATTCGGCATCATACAGGCCTTTGGCCGCGGCATTATCACCGCCCGAAGGGAAATGGAAAAAAACGGCAACCCGCCGATAGAATTTATCATCGACCAAAGCATGGTAATATGCACATTGAAGAGAAAAACATAATCCGGCTCTTTGACAATTATATAGTATGTACAAACCCTTGACAAGCTTTCCCAACCCACCCGATACCAGCTTCAGTCCTTAACGCAACGAACCGAATGCCCGTAACTCTTACCGCAGCTGTCCCCGTCCACGATGTCGCTCATGTAGACCATATACCGGCAGCAGGCGCGGTCGCTGTTGTACTCCGTAACCGTCCACCATTCGCCGATACCGCCGACACTGCCGAAACGGCCATCAAAGTCGCGGCCGCCGCCCGGCAGAGCCGAAAAACCGTACTCATCCGTGCCATTACCGCTATTATTAACATCCTTATCATGCCAACTGTTTTTTGATTTCAATTTCGTCCCATCGGGATAATCGACTGTATTAACCAATTCATCCCATTCATTATTGGACGGTAAATGCCAACCGACAGGACATACCCCCTTATGTTTCACATCGCTACCTTTCCACGCGCTGCCGTTGTAAGATGTATCTATATCCATAGCCGTTGACCAGTCATACAGCCTGCCGTATTTATTACAGTTAGATTCCATGTTATCATAGCACCACGATTTACCGGTTTGCGGCTGATAATTAAGGTTCTGCGCCATCCACGTTTTGTTGCCTATCGTTACAATTTTGTATTTTTGTCCGTCCCTCTCGTCGATGAGCGGTTTATCTTTATTGCCGCACCCCGCCAGCCATCCCGCTCCGACTAACAGCGCCGCCGCGAGGAACAGCGTATAGAATCGACGATTACCGAAGCATACAGGACGGCTCATTTGCGGTTTGATTGAGCGTCTATTTTTCACTACTCCCCCGCTTCCACAAAAGCACCTCGCAACACAGCGCCAATCCCAAGAGCGCCCACAGCCGGTACGACCAAACGTTGTTTGAAAGGTTGCCCATACGCTCCAGGAACTTCCCGGCCTCAAAGCAGTATATGCTGCCGGATATTCCTAAATCAGGCTGTCTGAAGACCATCTCGCCCTCAATCGGGTGCGGGGAAACCGCGAGGTTTGCCGCCTCGCCTGTTGACGATACCAGCGAGTAGACGCCGGGTTTATCTATCCGAACATTGGGCTGACTCGACCACGTGGCCGCGAGCTTGCCGTCTATGCCGTAGAGAGTTCCGGCGCGTCCGCCGCCAAAAAACGGGTTGCGCGCCGCGTAACCGGCGTACCAATGTTCTTCGGCCTGCCCGCGCCCCGCCAAAGCGCGGCGGCCGAGACGGTCTACGAAAGGGACGAAAAAACCGGTCTCGCAGAGGTTGTTGGACTGGGTCACACCGAGCGGGGTTGATATTATCAATAAATCGGAGCCGGAACGGGACACCGCCGCGACTAACGCCGACGACGAACCGCCAAGCCGCGCAAGCGTACCGCCGGCAAGCGGGGAGACGTAGCCGTAGACACGCGAATTGCCGCTTGACATGGCGGGAAAACCGCGCCACATAGCCGAGTTCGTGTCCGTCAACACCGGACTTACGCCGCTCTCCGCCTTATTCACTTTCTGAGCGGTTGGGAGTATTCCGGCGCTACGCAGGAACGACCTGCCGAAATCGTCCTCGCGCTCCGGGTCTAAGGCGACGATAACCCCCTTGTCGCCCCCGGCGCCGGTTATGAACGATTCCAACACCCTCGAACGCCCGTTAAACCCGTTTACTATCACCAAATCAGCCGCATTGATATCCTCGTATGTCAGCTCATTCCCCTCCTTCAATACGATAGAATTCCAAAAAGCCGCCCCCGACGCCTTCAGCGCCGCGCCGATTACCCTGTTGCGCCGCGTGTCGCCTGCTATAAGCGCCTCTCTATGCCGATTCGCCGATAATGTAAAATAATCTCTGTTATCAAACGGTAACGGGTCGCCGGCGCGAAGTTCTACCTTCCCCCACGCTCCGTCTTTAGCGGGCGGCAGGTCGAACGCCACGGAAACGGAGTCGTCCGCCTTGCAGGAGACGCTCCTCTGCCCTATCCGCAATTCCCCAACCGTCAATTCAACGTATGTAGTGTCCAGCGCGGCGCCGGCCGCGTGAACGACCACCGAGATGCCGCCGCCGCTTAGCGCTCCGCTCCGCACCCTCACCGAATAATTATACGGATTGGCCGGCATGAGGGAAACGCAAATAACCTTTTTGTTATCGCCGGTCAACTTATACGAAAATGAATCGAAAGCATCGACCGTGCTTCTCTGAAAGTCGCTGAGCGCCACGAATACCGTGCGACGTTCGGAGTGCGCCGTATGTGCCGCGAACGCGTCGGCGGTCTCGTTAAAATTGACCTGGCCGAAACGCCCGGAAAAACCTTGCTCACCTTTATCGGTATCAGCGTTTATATGCGATTTTTTGTCCGTCAAAGAGACAAAACGCCCGCTACCGTGGTCAAAGCCGTAGCGCTCGGCGGAGGACGGCAACGTTGCGATTAACGAATCGACGATTGCCTCCGCCCGAAGGCCCAAAGACACCCCGCCGTCAGCGTACTCCATACTGGCCGATGGGTCAATCCACGTGTAGACGACGGTACCCGGGTCGCTGAGAACCACAAGCGGGCTGCTCCTGTCGTGCAACCCCGCGAACACAAGCGCCAGCGCCGCGACCAGGAGCAACCGCGCCAGGAGTAGCAGTATGTCGAGTAGCTTCTTCACACGCGACTTGCTCACCGCGGAAGCCGGAAAGAAGCGCAGCGTGGAGAGTTCCATACGCTTTACCACACTGCGCCTGAAGAAGTGCAGGAAGAGTATCGCCGACAGGAACCCAAGCGCCCATAAATAGGCCGGTTGGAAGAAAGAGAACGAGCTCAAAAGAGCCTCCTCCTCTTATCTATGACGCGCATCAGCGACTTGTGGAACGGTTCGTCGGTGGACACTTCCTCAAAGTCAACTTTCAACTCGCGGCAAATACCGCTGAGTTCGGAGCGGTGTCCCGCCATACCGCTGTTGAAGTATTCCGCCGCTGTTTGTGAGTCTATGGTTATCTCCCGCCCCGTCTCCAAATCCTTCAGCCGGTAGTCCGACCGACCGTCGAAATTCAATTCCAAAGGGTCGGCAATTGCTATGGCCAAGATGTCCTGGCGCTTAAAACGGAGGTGCCTAAGCCCCATGGCGATGGACTCCGGGTCGTCTAAAAAGTCGGAGAGCACGACGCATAGTCCGCGCTTCCCAAGCATGGCCGCCGCGGAGTTTATTGCGGCGCCGCACCGCGTCTCGTGCTCGGCGGTAGACGCCTCCAAGTACGAGATGATGTTTTTGAGCTGCAAATTGGTGGACTTGGGCGGCATATAGAATCGGATTTCCTCGTCGAAAGCGACAAGGCCCGCCGCGTCCTTCTGCCGAACAAGTATCCAGGCAATGGAGGCGGCGAGCGTCCTGGCATAGTCAAACTTCGTGACCGCCCCGCTGCCGAACAACATTGAGGCGCTCTTGTCGAGCAATATATGGGCGGAGAGGTTGGTCTCGTCTTCGTACAGCCGGACGAAAGCCTTGTCGGACTTGGCATACTTGCGCCAGTCGACCTTACGCGCCGGCTCGCCGACGAGGTACGGACGATACTCCAAAAACTCGGAGGAAAAGCCGTGAAACGGGCTCTTGTGGAGGCCGGCGATAGTTCCCTCCACTATCATCTTGGCCCGAAGCGTCAAGTTGCGTATCGGGGCCACGTGTTCGGGGCTGAGGATAGAGAATTTGTTCATTTAGATTGAAAATAATAGATTGCGCCGGTTGGCGGACAGTCTATAACGAAAAATCATTTATATACAGTCGGCGGTCATCTCCCCGCAACGAATCACAGGATAAACAACATTTCTTTATACTTCGGCAGCGGCCACTTCTCATCCGGCATACTCCCCTCAAGCGCGTCAACGCAACGTCTTATGAGTTCCATCTGCGGATTGATATCTTTGAACAGGTACGCCGCCCTCTCCCCCGCTCCCATTCCGCGAGCTTTATCCGCCATAGCCGACAGTTCTTTCAGGTTTTTGCGAACATGGTAGATGTCCGCGGTAAGTTTTTCGAACATCTCCTTGCGGTCTTCCAGCGCGCCGTCCGTCATTTCTATGGTCATGTCGTCGGCAAGCACCCGCAGTACCTCCAATCCGCTCGCGATGTCAGCCTGATAGTCGTAAGCGTTAGGCAGTATCTGTGTGTTGACCATCTCCGTCAGCGTTTTTATCTCCGCGTCGAGCGTTTTATTGTATTGGTCGAGCCTGTCGTTGTATATCGCGGTGAGTTCGGCCTCCGAAAATACCTTGTGGCGTCCGAAGAGTTCGACGGCTTTGGGGGCGACGAACGCTTTCAAGGCTTCATGGGCGGACGCGGCGTTCGGCAGTCCGCGATAGCGCGCCTCCTTCGCCCACTCGCTTGAACGACAGTCGCCCTCAAAAAGAATGGGCTTCGACTCCTTGATTACGGCGGAGAGGACGTTCATCGCGGCGGAGATTGTTTCCTGCTTGCGGTGGTCGGCATCTTCGTTTTGATTGCCGCCGTTATCCGTGTCGGCTCCGGCAGACTTTGCCGTACCGCCGACCGCGCCGGCGGCGCGTTTATCGCCCTTGCCTTTGTTGAGTTCTTTCTTTATCTGTTCGCAGATTGTCTTTATGGAATCGGCTACGATGGTATTGATAACCGTGACGGCGGTCGAGGCGTTCATTGAACTGCCCAACATTCTGAACTCAAACTTATCTCCCGCGAAAGCGAAAGGTGAGGCGCGGTTGCTGTCCGCCGCATCGCGCGTTAATTTGGGCAAAGGGCATATACCGATGTCGGTAAGGTTGATTTTCTTCCCTTTTTCCGTCTTTCCGGCCTCTATCGCGGCGATAATTTTGGTGAGCTGTTCGCCCAAAGAGATGCTGATTATGGCGGGCGTGTTCTCATTTAGGCCCGGTCGCGTCTCGTTACCGGCAGAAGCGGCGACGGTACGCAACAGGTCGCCGTGGCGGTGCGCCGCGTGTACTACCGATACCAGCAGCGTCAGAAAAATCAGGTTCTCTTCCACGGTGTCGCCCGTCTTGAACAGATTGTCTCCATTGTCGCCGGAGAGCGACCAATTGACGTCTTTCCCGCTGCCGTTGACTCCCGCGAAGGGCCTTTCGTGCAACAGGCAGACTAAATTGTGCCGCATCGCGACCTTTTTCATGGTATCCATCAGCAACAGGTTGTGGTCAATCGCCGTATCGGACTTTTCGTGTACCGGAATGAACTCATACAGGTTGGGCGCGGTCTCGTTTTGACAGGTCGCTAACGCCGGAATGCCGAGCCTGAACGTTTCGGTAGATACATCGTGCATATAACCGAGCGCCCGCTCATTTATCGAACCTGCGCGCCGGTCTTCAAACAACCGGCCTTTGGGCGGCGGCGCCCCGACGAGCGTGCGTCCGGTCAGCATGAGGTCGGTACGCTTATTGTACCAGCCCCTGTCGATTAGAAAGAATTCCTGTTCTATGCCGCAAACGGAGTAGACGCGCGTTATTTTGCGGCCGAAGAGTTTGAGAAGCTCCGTAGCGGCCTCGCTTATGGCGGCGTCGCTGCGCCGGAGCGGCAGTTTCCGGTCGGGCGCCTCACCTATGTAAGGTGGCGGGAGGTCAACCCTGGCGCGTGCGACGGTGGCAATGGAATGGGCAATGTTGCTTCGTGTGCTCATTATTCGTATCTGCTTTCCGATTTACAAATTTGGCGGTGAAAACATGGATATATGGCTTCGCAACAATACAATAATATACATTTTGACAAAGTTGCGTTACGGATTTTTTTGTAAAAAGAGTCCTACCTGCCGGCAAGCGGAATGAACGCCCTCTCCTCCGAAACGCTCTTGTACGCCGGCCTCATTATCCTTCCGCCGCAGATAATCTCCTCTATCCTGTGCGCCGACCAGCCGGCTATGCGGCTTATGGCGAATATCGGTGTGTAAAGCTCTTTGGGAATGTTCAGCATACTGTAGACCAACCCGGAATACATATCGACGTTGGCGGCCATGATTTTATTGCTGCCCTTGACCTTCGCGAAGACAGCCGGGGTGAGTCTCTCCACGGAACGCAGCAGGTTGTACTCGCCGAGGCACGACTTGGAGGCGGCCAGTTCCTCGGCCTTGTTGCGCAGAATGACGGCGCGCGGGTCGCTGTATGTGTACACGGCATGGCCCATGCCGTAGATGAGCCCCGCCCCGTCAAACGCCTCTTTGCGGATAATCTTGGCAATATAGCCGGATATTTCGTCGTCGTCATTCCAGTCCTTCACGCCGGCTTTTATGTCTTCTATCATTCCGGA
Organism: Chitinispirillales bacterium; assembly: GCA_031283085.1. Classification (GTDB taxonomy): domain Bacteria; phylum Fibrobacterota; class Chitinivibrionia; order Chitinivibrionales; family Chitinispirillaceae; genus GUT77. Next base: position 6,379 of record JAITCM010000018.1, read on the forward strand.
GACCTTGATGTTTGCCCCGCCGTGTTTGGGCCCCTTGAGCGAGCCGACCGCCGCCGCCATCGCCGAGTAGGTGTCGGTGTCGGATGAGGTGACGACGTGCAGGGCGAAAGCGCTGTTGTTGCCGCCGCCGTGCTCGGCGTGGAGCACCAACGCCAAATCGAGCGTCTCGGCCTCAAGTTGCGTGAAAGCGGAGTCTGGGCGTATCATATACAGAAAGTTCTCCGCCGTGCTCATCCCGGCCTGCGGCTTGTGGATAACGAGGCTCTTATTATCGTAAAAGTGGCCCTTAGCCTGATACCCGTAGGCCACGAACGTCGTGAAACGCGATATGAGTTCTATGCACTGGCGCAAAACGTTCTTTATGTCGATGGAGTCAGGGTCGGCGTCGTAGGAGTAGCTGGCGAGCACCGAACGCGCCAAACTGTTCATTACGTTGGGCGTGGGGGCCTTGAGTATCATGTTTTCCATGAACCCTTCCGGCAATTCGCGGCAGGCGTCGAGCATCCCCCTGAAGTGCTTAATCTGTCCATCGTTGGGCAGGCTGCCGAAGAGAAGCAGGTAGGCCACCTCGTTGTAACCGAAGCGCTTGTCACGCTGAAACCCCTCCACGATGTCCACGACGTCGATGCCGCGGTAGCGCAACCGCCCCGCGACCGGTACCTTCTCCCCCTCGTCCATGATATAGCCGTGCACGTCGCCGATGTTGGTAAGGCCTACGAGCACACCGGTGCTGTCGGCCTTGCGCAACCCGCGCATGACGCTGTACTTTTTGTAGAGCTCCGGCGCGATGTAGTTCGCCTTTTTGGCAATCTCCGTCAGCTCCTCAAGGCACTGCGTCTCAAACTCGCTCTCAATACGCTTGGTAAACGGCATATAGCTCCAATCGTCAAGTTTGCGCTTTCTGATTTTCGTTTTTACCGTTCTAATATAATATACGGAGATACGGTAATGTTATTGTGGATGTAAAAAAAATTGAGACGGTTTCACTGCCGTCCCACAGAAAGAAAATAATTTTGACAAAAAAGCCGGCTCCATCAAGACACATAAAACAACGGATATATAATGAAACATTCCCAGGAATAAATTTACATTATTGTGTCAGGTAATAGCAAATCTAAGCATATCGCCAATCCTGAGCTTTTCGTTGCAGCCGTCCAGGAGGATTAGGCGGTTGGGCCGCGCTCGCGTCGCGCTGTTCGCCCCCATTCTTATTGATTCCGTTGATTCGTCGATATCGCCACCCCCGTCAAATTCGAGTATCGCTTTAAAGGTCAGGTCAAACGGGGGCCTGGCGCTTTTTACGGGCAGGACGTTTATCGGTACGGATTCTACTGAAAAAACGTTTTTGACGTCAACGACCGGACGCCCGCCAATGACCGCTTTCACGATTCCAATTAAACGATACCCCGCCCGCGCTTTTGATAAGAAAACCTCCTGCTTTATGGGAGCGCCGTCGTAAAAGCCGGTCGTATACGGCCTGTGGTCAACGGCATCGAGTTCCTCACGCCACCAATCTTTCACCTTGTAATCGCCTGGTGCGGACATATATGTGTTGATGGCGTCGCGGTAAACCTTCACTGTTGACGCTACGTAATACGCGGTCTTGTTGCGCCCCTCTATCTTCAGCGACGATACGTTGCTCTCGATTATTTGAGGGAGGATTTCTATCGTGCACAAATCCTTTGAGTTGAGCAGGTAAGCCCCCTCGCCCGGACTCCAGGCGCCGTCACCGAAATCGCCGGATTCTTCAACGTCAAAACCGTCATGCCGGGAGCGATTTTCGTGTTGGGCTAATGATGACGGTATAAACGCGGCTTTCCGGATTACTTCGTTTTCGGAATTACTACCCGTATCAACCGGTACGATGCGGTATCTGTTTCTGCACGGTTGCGGGCAGTCGCCAAAATTCGGGTGGCGTCCGTTGTGATAGGCACCCAGCAGGCAACGACCGGAGATTGACACGCACATCGCGCCGTGTATGAATACCTCCGTCTCGGCCGCGCCTTGTTGAGACAGGTACCGTATCCGCTCAATACTTAGTTCTCTTGGCAAGATGACCCGGCTCACCCCCTGTTTGCGCCAAAATTTCATAGCCGCGGAGTTGAAACACCCGCTTTGGGTGCTTAGATGAACGGGGACATCCGGGCATATCTCCGTTACCAGCGACAAAACGCCAGGGTCGCCGATTATGAACGCGGCAGGCAAATAGCGGGCGGCGGCTAACTGCCTGAGCGTCTCTTCAAGCGGCGTTAGCATATCGTCGTTCGGCATGATGTTCAGGGCGCCGTATGCGCGTTTGTTACCGGCGGCGGCTAATTTCAGCAATTCGCCGAATTCGTCCGGCTCGAAGTTTGGGGAGTGTGCCCGCAGGTTGAATTTGCCGATTCCGGCGTAGACGGCGTCGGCTCCGTGGGCGAAAGCGGCCTCCGCGCAGGCAAGCGAACCTGCCGGCGCTAACAGTTCAGGGTGCACTTCTTATCATCCGGCTTCTTCGGTTGTTGCCTGTTCTTAGCGAGTTTCAGCGCCGACTCTATCGCGTTTACGTAGTCCGGCTTGTAGCGTACGCCCGGCATTGCCGACCTGACCGTCTTGTCTTCTATGATATACACAGTGGGAACGGCGCTGACGGAGAAGTACGCCGTGAGCGCCAAGTGGACGTCCACATCCACCTTTATGAAAAGTACCCGCCCCTTGTACTCCTTCTCCAACTCCGCTATGATTGGGTCCAAATACCTGCACGGCCCGCACCATGCCGCCCAAAAGTCGACGACGACCGGAAGCTTGGACATCGTTATGCGGTCGGCTATCTGCTGCGACGAGTCGGCCCTGACCTTACCGCCGTCTTGGGCGCAGGCAAACTGGGCTAACGCGCAGAAGAGAATCAGTGTCGCTAAAACGCTCTTTTTATTCATAAACAAATCCTGTTTGAATACTTTCCTTTAATTTAAGGTCGAAGTCATCAGTTAATATATATTACGGCAGAGTCCGGAACAAAACATGATTGCTTCCGCTCAGGTCAAAATCTTGAAATGTAAGCTACCTTCAACTCCCTGCTCCAATGGACAGGCACCCTGACCACATCCCTGTTATTCGGGTTCTGAGGCGTGGGTGCGTTTACGAAGACACGGCGCGTCTTGTTTTCAAGAATATCCTGCATATCAAACTCTATGTGAAAATTCTCCGTAAACGTCCAGCGAAGGCCTATATTCAAAAATCCGCGATGCGGCAACCCGTAGTTCTTGTCATTGCCGCTACCGGTGATGTCGTTAAAGGCGAAGTCGTACTCGGCGACAAACACCAGTTCTTCGTTTATGCCTATGTCTATACCGCACGCCACATTCGGCCAAGTCACATCGGCGGCCTCCTCAAGAGAGTAGTTGCCCGTACCGTGGAAGCCTATCTGAACAGTCTTGAACATCAAATAGTTCTTACTGAGCGCTAAGAAAAAACCCGGCGACTTGTAGATGTACCCGTCGTAACCATACCCAAACTCATGAGCCTGACCGCCGTACCCCTGATTGTCGAAACCAACGGCTAACGCTGGCGTGGCAACCCCCTCCTCAAAGAGACGGTATTTGACCAAAACCCCCGGAAGCTCGTTCCACCGCACGCGGGATGAATACCCTAAAATCCCCTCGCCCCCATACGCAAGCCCAATGTTGAAACGTTCGCTCAACCCCACATTCACCCCGGTAAGAAGCCCGCTACCGTACCCGTCAGGAGGGGCATAGACACGGAAGTTAACGTCAAAAGATGCCCTGGGTAGAACACCGGCCGTATGGACATTGACCAAGCGGTAGGGTTGGAACTGGCCGGCGCATAGCAATGTTGACGCCGCAAGCACCAAGGCGGCGGATACGGCCAAGCGGCGCCCGGACAGGAACCTCGCCACGTTATTCGGCACGGTATTCACTTTATTTGATAATTTCACCGACAACCTCCGTTTATTCGGGAACACATTATCAATTAACAAGATACGGTAATTTTACCGATTAACCGCTCTCATTACCGGCAAATTATGCGTTTATTGATGATAATACGGTATCAATTAACAAGTTACAGTGATTTTATTAATTAATGTGCATTAATACCGGTATTTCATTTTTTAATTGACGATAACACTATGTCAATTAACAAGTTGCCACACTTTATCAATTAATCCGTATTTATACTGATTGTTGGCGATAACAGGTTATTAATTAATAAATTACGGCTTTTTCTTAGCATCGCTCTCATTCTTGACCCGCGCTTCGTTTTCTTTTCGTATCTTCAATTTTTTCCTGTCATGTTCCTCATTTGTAACGGAAAAATCATGCGCTCCCGACCCATCCCATAAGGCGACGAAGAACATATCAGCCGTGGAATCAGGCTTTGCGCTTGCCTGAATAGCCCCAATGCCCGGCGAGCATATCGGCCCCGGCGGCAAGCCGGCGAAACGGCGGGTGTTGTATGGGGACGGGGAGTTTAGCTCCGAGACCAGCAACGGGCCGCTGAATTTGCGGTAGATGTACCGCACCGTCGGGTCGGCGCCTAAGGGCCAGCCCTTGCGCAGGCGGTTGTGGAAGACGCCGGCTATGCGTCCGCGTTCGGCCTGCAGCGTCGCCTCTTTCTCCACTATGGAGGCTAATGTGACTACCTTGTGCAGGTCGTAGGCGTCCTTTATTTGCTTACTCCACTGCAAACCGGCGCAGGCCTCTTTGAATCGCGACGTCATTCTGCGGACGGCCGCTTCCGCCGTGCTGTTTTCCGGAAAACGATAGGTGTCGGGGAACAAGTACCCCTCAAGCGTCGGCGCTTTTATGCCCAAAGCGGCTATAAAAGCCGTATCTAGGCAAAGTTTCACGAACTCCGCGGAGTCTATCCCCATCTGCGGCGCCACCCTGGAAGCCGTCTGCTCTATCGTAAGCCCCTCCTGGACAAAGACCGTCTGCTCTATGACCTCGGCCTTGAGCAGCTTCTCGGCGGCGTTGATAGCGCCCTCGCCCCTGATAAACGTGAAGCGCCCCGCCTGTATCTTGTCGGATATGCCGACGTACCTTATCCAATAGTAGAGCGCCTTGCCCGACCTAACCACGCCGCGAGCGGCCAATGTGTCGGAGACGGCGTACGCGCTCGTGCCCCGCTCAATCGTCACGTGTACCGGCACCGGCCTGGCTATCGCAGCTTTGTCCGGCATCAGGTAGTGGTTAAACGACCATGCGACCGTACCGGCGAGACAGAGCGCCAACAGCAAAAACACCGTGGCAACCATCACAATAAATTTTTTCATAGCCCTAACCGCCCACAAAAGCCCGTACAAACAGTAACCGCACGCGGCAAGGATAGCGACAATCCCGGTAAACCAGAGTTTATATACGTATCTTAGCATTAATCAACCAATTACGGCAAAACTACAAGGTTTATGCGCCACTGTACGGCGTTAAGCGTTACAATTAAATATATATCGCCGCCAATCAATAAGTTACACTAATAATTTATAGAGCCCAGCACCCTCACCAAATCCATCTCCCCCGACGGCGTAACTTTTAGCCGGTTATTAATCAGCACCATGACCGGCTCCCCCGCCGTAACCTGCGAAAGCTCGTCCCAGTACGCGGCGAGCTTCGGACGGTTTACATCAATACGTTTCAGGAACCTGTTTTGGTTTATGCCTATCTTCCTGAGCCAGACAAACCAATAGCTCGACGCCACGTCTTCGCCGTAGGCCTCTAAATAGGCGTGGTATTTCTTAGGAAAATCGTTCGCGATTGTAAACCACCGCAGCGCCTCTTCGTTGCGGATGCGTTCTTGGGTCGAGAGGTCGGCGGAACGCGGGTCTTTGGTGATTATCGGTCTGAGGACGACGCGCTTGGCCAGGTCAGGATTGGAGATGAGGAGATTTATCACCCGGCCTATGTCCGACATCAGCGGGTCGGCGTAGATCTCTATCGCGCCGGGTTTTTCCGTCCGCAACGGGAAGCAGTTCTCCTTAACCGCGCCTTTCTTAAGGCGGTACCCTCCGCCGCTCACCCCCTCCAACATCTTGCTTATCGCCGAGAAGCGGGCGGCTTTCTCCACACGCTTATCAATGTAGAAGAACGGTAACGCTGTCGGCGCGTACTTGGCCATTGTACGTTTGCCCTCATCCGATGAAAGCCGCGCTACGCTCACCCGCGCGCCGGGCAACATCTCGACCAGCGTCTCTATGACCTGCTTTTCCGGGCTGTCGAGAGTCGAATCGGCTATCAGTACTTTAACGGCGAAAACCGCGTCGTCGGTGAATTCGCAAGCGGCCGGAGTGCCCGCCACGTTCACGCATCGCCCTATCTTCCCGACAGCCCGGCAGTCGCCGTCCTCGAAGCACTCGGGGTAATCGCCGCAAAAATCCGGTTTCACCGCCACAGCGTTGCACTCCTCCCGAACGAGGCGCCCGCCGCCTATCCGCTTATTGTAGACGTTGTTATTCACATACAGCGTGGGCGAGGCGTTTACGTTGAGCCCCGTGGAGCGGATGTAGTGCTTCCGCAACTCGTCCGGCCCCGCGTCCTCCGCCCATTTACGTATATTGCCGACGTTGAACCCCATTTCGTTTAGCAAGTTCTCCGTGGGCGCTTTGGAGGACGCCCGCAGGAATAGAAACTCGTGGTAACGGTAGGGGTAAAGCGCTTTGACGGCCAGCCAAAGTCTTTCGTCGAACATTTCCGGGTCGCCGCGCAACGACGAGAGCTTGTCGCCCTCCGCCCGCCCGATGAACCACACGTTCCACTCTCGTTGCGGGAAAGCCCTTATTAACTCGGCCAGGTCACTGAGGGCTTGTATACCGTATGGGCACAGGCTCATTATATAGAGGTCGTATACTCTATTTGAGTCGGGTATCTGCGAGACGCTTTGATTCGCGACTGCGGCAGGAGCCGATTTTTTGGCCGACGCTGGTTGATTAACATACGGAGCGTTAACCCGCGATGTGTCGGACGCGGAAGCGTTGGCGTCTGTCGATGATGCCGCGGGTGTTGACGTTTTGGCGGACACCGCTTTCGGGCCGGAAACTACCGCCGCTACCTTCGGGTCTACCCCGGCACCTCCATCAATGTTTATCCAACCGTTCTTAGAAACCTGCAACCCGCTATGGCCCTTCCATTCAAGTACCGCCTGGGAGAGCTGCTTTCCCTGAAAGCCGAAATTCAACATAGGCGTTTTCGCCGCCTTGTTTAACGGCTGTACCGATACCTTGCGGTGTCCGTTCGCCGCCAGGAAAAAATGGGGGATTTTCTTCAACAACGCGGCGGTTGAGTCCTCACCGAGGTGGGAAATCAAAACCAAATGCACATCCTTGCCCTTACGCTTCATCTCCCTGCGGATAGTCTCAAGGCTCGCCGCCGGGTCTTTAACAACGACCGTGGAATCGACCGGAAAGAGTCTTTCGGTTGTGGAGACCGAAGTGACGGCGAAGGTATTTTCACCCTTTTTTACGATGATGTAAGGGTCGACGAGGTAATTCTTCCCTCCGGCCCGGAACAGGTTGGCGCTGACAAGCGGCACCCCCGCCCGATTAGCCGCGTCGACGAGCCACTGCCCTCCGTAAATCAGGTCGTCATCGCCTACCCCCACCGCGTCGTACCCCATAAGCCCCATGGCCACGATAGCCTTTAGCGTCCGAACGGAGTCCGCCGCCCGACTGACCGAGTAGGTGTCATATATCCCCCCGCCGGCAAACCCGCCGCCGTCTATGAGCAATCGAGCGTCGCTGGGAAACCCGCCGAGCACCGCCGCCCGTTCGGCAAACCCCCCGCCCGAATCGGCCGGACTGAGCATCGCGTGCGTCTCGCCGGAGTAAATAACGTTAATCTCGGCGGCCTGCGCGAGATGAGGAGAGACAAACGCCGCGACAAAAAACGAAGCGGCGACGACAGCGCCCGCTAACCTGAGGCTACGGGCATTTTGGCTGTTTGAGCGTTTTGGCGGTTTCATAGTATAGAATATAATATATTACGCCCGGCAAAAACCAAAATCTTTTAGAGTGACATCAAGTACGGCATTTATTACGGAAGCATCAATATCATTATCCAAAAAATATTCAATCCACAAGGAAGAGTCAACTATATTCATACCCTATCAGTTTCCTCTCGCTCAATCATTGCGTCGGTTCCTTCTGAAAAATCAAGAAAAAATAAAATCTTTTTTAGAACCTGTTCCGCATAAACATCACCGCCGCCGAAATCAACAGAGCGTTCCACGCCCTTTTGGCCTTTCCGCCCCGCGTCTCCTGGACATCGACGGGGGTTTCGGGCTTGATTTTTTCGATGATTGCGTAGGCGGCCCCGAAGCCGCCTTCAATCACCTTTACGGCCAATATACCGTCGTAATATCCGGACAAATGCAACACGTCGTACGCCACGTCCAAGTTAGACAGTATTTTCTTATCCAACTTAGCGATATTGAACGTATAATACTCTATTGATTTGCGTTGCTTTTTTCTCGGTATTGGTATTCCCTTTAGGACGAACCACGCGTCAAGGGCGGCCAAGAGGCCGTTGTACGCCGTCCCGCAGGCGGTGCGGACATATTTTTTGTCGGCATAATTCAAACCGTCCATGCCAGCCTTCCGCAGCGTCTCCTTCGCGTTGTCCATATAACGGATAGACTCCGCGTACTCTTTCGACAGAAACGCGTTTTGCTCTTCCCTGTTCATTTTTTGCTCCCATAAGCCCTGTGACTGGCTTGACCGTGTTTGCGACGCGTCCGCCCATCCTCTGCGGTCATCCAATGTTATTAAAATAATATGCAGGCGCGGCGGTGTCAAGGGGCGGGCGAAAATATTTTTTGAAACCCGCCAGTACGTAATTGAGGTGGTCTAACAAATTGCAACAGTTTGCAAGGTATATTTTAGGTTGATGGAGAAGATGGGTTTGGATATTTACCTGAAAGAGTACCAAAGCGTTGCGGAATGCCGTGCCGGATTGACGGCGTTCTTTGACCGTTATAACACCCGACGTCCCCACCAGTCCTTGGGGTATCGCTATCCAAAAG
>JAITCM010000031.1 GCA_031283085.1 Chitinispirillales bacterium
CACACCGCGTATTTTGTCCAGACAAAAAGAATCAAGCCGAGTTTAAACACGCGGTTAGACAAGTTGCTGTCGATATTTGAGCAGGCTAATTTTATAAGCGAGCGCGAGGAGACCACGAAGGATTACGCATTAAGCGTTGACGACCCGGATGTTGAGGCAGTATTAGACATTCTGAAACACGCCGCCGCTGACGCCGCAACCCGCAAGGAGTTGGACGAGGAGGCGTACTATCAGCGTGCGATGTACGGGATGTTTGGGAAGCAGTACGAGAAGATGGAGAAGCAGGCGCTCAAAATAGCCAAATACAAGCGCGGGATTGAGGAAGCCAAGCGCAAAACGGAGGAGGCAGACCGCAAAGCGGAAGAGTTCAAAAAGGAGACGGAGGCGGCCAACCGCCGGGAAGAAGAATTGAAGCGCAAATTCACCCTGAAATTGAAAAGGGACGGAACGCCGCCCGCCGAAATCGCGGAACTTACGGGGCTTAGCGTCGGGGAAATCAAAAAGTTACAGGCTAGGCATCATAACAAATCACAATCATTATTAAAAGAGGCAGTATGAGGTTGCGTTCGTGGCTGGCGCATGGTCGGGCGGTTTTGTTGGCGTCGGCGGCAGTTGTGGCTGTTGTTGGGACGGGGTGGCTGATGGCGTGCGGCGGTGGTGGCGGTGGCAAGGAATCGTCGTCGGAGAAGAAATCGGAACAGGGGTCTGTGTCCGGTAAATCCGGTAAGTTCACGGACACTAGGGACGGTCAAAAATACCGTATAGTAAAAATCGGCAATCATGTATGGATGGCAGAGAACCTCCGTTACAAAATCGGCGATAGTTGGTGTTACGGGAATGACGATTCTAAATGTAGTCAATACGGCAGGTTATACGATTGGAATATGGCTAAGAGGGCCTGTCCTTCGGGTTGGCATCTGCCGTCAAAAGATGAATGGGAGGACCTTGTTGTTGAGGTAGGTTCTACAGGTGGCAAGAAGTTGAAAGCGTCAAGCGGATGGAATGAAAGATGGAATGAAAACGGTAATGGGACGGACGAATACGGCTTTTCGGCTCTGCCGGGCGGCCACCGCTACACCGATGGCGGTTTCTACAATGCCGGCACCTACAGCTACTGGTGGTCGGCCACGGAGCTCGCTGCTTCCTACGCGTATGGCCGGAATATGTACTACGACTACGACAACGTGGGCGAGTTCTATAACGGCAAGGAGTACGGTTTTTCTGTTCGTTGCGTTGGGGACTGATATCGGGGGTACCCTTATTTTTGAGGCTTTACGTACCCTTTCGCGACCCTCCAAACGCCTTCCTGTCTGAAAGCCGGTATCGTTTGGCGTTTAGCGGCGTTGGCAAGCGGCGCGGCGCTCAGGTTATTGTTTTTGGCGTATTCCGACAATGTTACTATTTCATCGCCGCGGAGGTAGGCGAGCCGCTTGTTGAGCGATTCGGAAAGGGCGAGGTACAGGTAATCGGAAAATTTGCCCGGTTTTTGCTTATCGCGCCATTCGTCGAAGTTCGGGTAATACAGTTCCCTTTTGCCCTTGTTTTGGATAATCACGGGCGGGAATCCCAATGCCGCGAGTTGCAGGTTTATAATAAGCCGCCCAATGCGCCCGTTTCCGTCGCAAAAGGGGTGTATCGTTTCAAACTGCAAGTGGAATTCGGCGATTTTTTCTAAAAAATACTTGTCGTTTTCGCTGTTGTACCGATTAATCAGGTTTTCCAGCATGGGTCTTACCTGTTGGGGCGGCGGCGCGATGTGCCGGCCGACGCGCACGTACTCGCCCGCCGCGCGGATGCGCCCCGCGTATTCGTCATTTATCCCGCCAAGCAGCATTTGGTGCAACAGCTCAAAATTTTCAACCGTGAGTTCGTAATTGGGGCGCGTCCAAATGTACTTTATTACGCGCGCCAGATTGACCGCCTCGTAGGTCTCGCGCAGCGAAACTTCGCGCGTCAACGCTTGTTCCAGGAGGATTCTTTCGGTCTCCTTGAGCGTGAGCGTGGAATTTTCTATGGCGTTTGAGTTGTACACCATCTCCGGCAGTTCCGATTCCGCAATCATTTTGAGCAGGTCGTCATGTGAGCCGCGCAGTCGCTCGTACTCCAGCTTTAGCGCTTTTATTTTATCTTTTTTAGCTTGATTAATCATAGTATTCTTGTATTCTTATCCCTAAATTTTTTAAACACAAATTCACGATTATTTTTGATTTTATCGTGAATCTTACCGGATTTATCGGGACGATTCACGATTTTTTGTGAATTATTAGTAACTGTCCGCTTGGTAATAAATTACAATTCCGCGCCCCGGAATGTCAACAATTTCTTTTCGGGCCGCCCAAAAATATTGATACGGGATATATGCATAAATATTATTTTTATGTTTGGGATTGAAATCACTGTTAAAACAGGGGAAATTTATGATAATCGCCAACCCAATCTACGACGTAACGTTCAAGCGGTTGCTGGAGAACGACCGCGCGGCGAAGTTCCTGATAGGGACTATCATGGGTTGCGAGGTGCTATCCCTTGTGCCTACGACCATAGAGCGTACCGAACCGGTAAAAGACGCGCCGACGGTGTCGCTGTTCCGTATGGACTTCGCCGCTACGATAGTTACCAAAGATGAGGGGGAGAAGCGTGTCCTGATAGAGATGCAGAAAGCGAAGTTACTCAATGATGTTTTCCGGTTCAGGAAGTGTCTCGGCAATGAGTACGCGGACTCAAAGTTGCCGATAGTGGCGATATACATATTGGGCTTTCCCTTGTCCGTGGATTCCCCGGCGTTTGGGAACGTCCCCAAATACCGTGATTTGCAGACCGGCGAGGAGATTCGCGTCCGCGACCTGTTCGTGGAGGGGTTGGCTCACAGCGCGTACTTCATCCAAACGACGCGTATAAAGCCCAGCCTGAATACGAAGATAGACAAGCTGCTGTCCATATTTGAGCAGGCGCACTTTATCGGCGACGGTACGACGATGAAGGATTATTTGCTGGAAGTGGACGACCCTGATGTCAAGGGGATGGTCAATATTTTGGAGCACGTCGCCGCCGACCCGGAGAGGCGCAAGGAACTGGAGAAAGAACGGTACTATCAGGAGGCCATGGAGGGGACATTCGGTGAGAAAGACCGGGAGCTTGCGAAATCCAAGCGCGAGACGGAGGAAGCCAACCTCAAAATTGAGGTGGCCAACCGCGAGATTGAGGCGGCCAACCGCAAAACGGAGGAGGCCGAATTGAGGGAAGCGGAATTGAAGCGCAAATTCGCCCTGAAATTGAAAAGGGACGGAACGCCGCCCTCCGAAATCGCGGAACTTACGGGGCTTAGCGTCGGGGAAATCGAAAAGTTATAGGTATAGGCATCATAACATACTTATTTTTAGAAAAATAAGCCTGAATCGCCCGTGCGGATATTATCTTATAATATGTAATGATAAACCGAAGAACTACCAGAGTGGTAAGCGTCAGGGGTGTCCCGCTCGGCGGCGGGTATCCTATCGCCATACAGTCTATGTGCAACACCCCTGCTCACGATGTGGACGCCACGCTCGCCCAAGTTGAGCGGCTGGCGGCGGCGGGGTGCGCCATCGTCCGGCTTGCCGTGCCGGATATGGAGGCGGTGGGGGCGTTTAGGGCGGTCAGGGATAAAACGTCCGTCCCGCTTGTGGCCGACGTGCATTTTGATTACAGGTTAGCGGTCGCGGCGATAGAGGCGGGGGCGGACAAGGTGCGGATCAACCCCGGCAACATCAGGGGGGCGGACAGGGTGAGGGCGGTGATAGGCGCGGCGCGTACCGCCGGTGTGCCCATCCGCATTGGCGTCAACTCCGGCTCGCTGGAGAAGCATTTGCTCGAAAAGCACGGGGCGCCGACCCCGGCGGCGTTGGCGGAGAGCGCCTTGTCTTGGGTATCGTTTTTTGAGGATGAGGGGTTCGGCGATATTATAGTATCGATAAAGTCGAGCGGGGTTTTGACGGCAATCGCCGCTTGCCGCGAGTTCGCGGCGCGTTGCGACATCCCGCAGCACATCGGGATTACCGAGGCGGGGACAGTGCGTAGCGGGGCGGTCAGGTCGGCGGTGGGGTTGGGCGCCCTGCTTTTGGAGGGGATAGGCGATACGTTGCGTGTGTCGCTCTCCGGCGACCCGGTAGAGGAGATGTACGTCGCGAAGGAGATACTGAAGTCGCTGGGGCTTATGGGCGGGCCGACCGTCATAGCGTGCCCGACCTGCGGGCGCACTCAGGTTGACGTCGCGGGGGTGGCGCGGCAGGTGGAGGAGATGGCGGCCGGGATAACGGATGATATGAAGATAGCGGTGATGGGTTGTGTCGTGAACGGGCCGGGCGAGGCGCGGGAGGCGGACTTGGGGATAGCCGGCGGGCGGGGGGAGTGGCTCATATTCGTTAGGGGCGAACCGCTCAGGAAGGTTCCGGAGGCCGAGGTGCTTGAAGAACTTCGGCGGGAGATGTTTGCGCAAAAATAACATAACTTTTATAAAGGTATTGACACGGCGCAGTGGAAAAAATTATTATTATATACTGTGGAGCTTTTTTAGGTTGAACACTTTCTTAATTGTTACCCATTGAGGAGGTCCTCCAAATGTCGAGGATTATGAGTGTGGCGGCGCGTATGGCGCTTGTACTGTCGGTTGCGTTAATGTTGGGTGTTATGGGGTGCGGCGGTTCCGCCACTGGCGGTGGCGGCGGCGGCGGTGGCGGTGGCGGAGCCAAATCCTCCAAGAGCAGCGGCAAGAAGGTCAGCGAGGCCGACCAAGCCCGGCTTGATGAGGCGCGCCAAAATGCCGAGAACTCCGAGCGAAAGCTCTCTGAGCTTAGGTTAGAGCGCATTGAGCTTGAGCGCGGCGGGAAATAGCAAGACCTAACCCCGTATATGTCAGGCAGCTCCAAACAGGAGACGCGCGGTATGCGTGCCGTGCGCAAGCGTGTCGGCTTGCGTATACGGCTATGGTTGTTCAATTCGGCGCCGCTACTGATATTGGCGGCGTTTTCTATTTGTATTGTCCTGCTCTTCCCCTACGACGAAACGCTCCGAAAGTTCGATAGGCCCAAGGCCGGAACGGTCTCTAATGAGACTGTCATTGCCCCGTTTACTTTCGACGTGATACGTACGCCGGACGAATTGGAACGGGAACGGAAGCGGGCAATGGACCAGGTGTTGCTCGTCGTGGACTACGACTCGGCGGCCGCTACGGAGTCCTCAAGGAAAACGGCGGAACTCGAAGCCGCAGTCAAGCAAATCTCCGACGCCAGGGGGCCGGACTCGCTCCGGGAAGCCGGTTGGATGCAGCTCTCTCGCGAACTGTCGGCCAAGGCTGTCGAGACGCTCCATCGTAAGCCGGCGCTCTTTGACGAGGCCAAAAAACAAATTGCGGAAATCATGGAACGCGGCGTATCCGCCACACTCTTCTATGCCACAAGCGAGGAACTTTCCGAGCGCCGCCTGCGCTTCAACACAAATTTTGAGTCCGCCCAGCTGTATTCAAAACGCTATGTCAATTACCTGCGCGACGGTATGGAGAGCACCATCGCCGTTTTCGACATCCCCGTTAAAGAGGCCGCCTTGGAGCTTGCCGCGGCGCAACTGCGGCGCGAACAACGGATGGACGACGCGGGCCTCAACACTGTCTATGAACTGATACTCGCTTGCGTACGGCCCACGGTACGGGTCAACAACAGGGTCACATCCGACAGGCGTCGCGCGGCGGCGGAACAGGTGCCGGCGGTCAGCGGCAAGGTTATAAAAGACACCGAGATAGTCCGCAAGCACCAGGAGGTAACACCGGAGATAGCCCAAAGGCTGCAATCCCTCTACTTGGCGATTGAGCGCATGGAGGGCGGCGTTGAAAAGCGCAGAGCAAACGCCGCCTACGCCGGACGGGTCATACTGCTCCTGATAACGCTTTTCTTCCTCGCCTTTTATATGGGAAAATACAATCCGGCCATAGTTGCGGACACAAAGAGTCTCATCGCTCTCTGCGTGGTAGTTCTCCTGCAGATACTGGCGGTGAGGCTCGGTACGCAGTACTTACCGTTACTCCTCAAGGCCAGAGAAGTGTCCGCCGCGATGCCGGAGTACCTGATTCCGATAACGATGGGCGCGCTGCTGTGCACAATCCTTTTCGGGATGCGGGTCAGCGTGCTCGTCAGCCTCTTCGTCGGGATATACTTCGCGGTGGCGGTCGGGTTCAATCACTACTACTTTTTATACACGTTCCTGAACTCGGTGGTGGCCGCCTTCCTCAACCACCGTATCCGCTACCGCTGGCACTTTTTCAAAGCCATACCGCCAATGACGCTCGTGAGCGTGGTTGTCATAGCGGTCTGGCAGATGGTGGGCTGGCGCTTCGGCGTCACTTTCTTGGTCAACATCGCTTTCGCGTTCGTCGGAATCGTGGCCTCGGTATTCATAGCGATGGTGCTGTCGCCGTTCTTCGAGAGGGTCTTCGACATAACCACGGACATGACGCTGATAGAACTCTCCGACATGAACCACCCCATCCTCAAGAAGCTCTCCATACAGGCCGCCGGAACATACAATCACAGCGTTTTGGTGGGTAATTTGGCCGAGTCGGCGGCGGAGGCGGTGGGTGCAAACGCCCTGTTGGCGCGTGTGGCCTCCTACTATCACGACATCGGTAAAATCGACAAACCGGACTACTTCGTGGAAAACTGCCTCGGCGACAGAAACCGCCACAACAAACTGTCGCCGACCATGAGCGCCCTGATAATATGTTCGCACGTGAAAGAGGGCGTAGAATTAGCCAAAAAGTACAAGCTGCCCAAGATCATCCAAGACATAATAATGCAGCATCACGGCGACAGCCCCGTCTCTTTCTTCTACGAAAAGGCGCTGGAATTAGACCCGCACAAACAGGTACAGGAGAAGGATTTCCGCTACCCAGGCCCCATACCGCAGACCCGTGAGGCCGCTATCATCATGCTGGCCGACTCTGTGGAAGCCGCTTCAAGGAGTTTAGCCGCCAGTTCGCCCAAACTGCTGAGAGAACTCGTTAAAAAGATAATACGCGACAAATTCTTAGCCGCGCAGTTCGACGGGTGCAACCTGACGCTGCGCGACCTGAATGGTATCACAGATGGTTTTATGCCGATATTGCAGGGGATATTCCACTCCAGGATTGAGTATCCGAATAAATAGAACCGGGATTTGCAGGATTATAAGGATTAACGGTATTAAAAGATTAAATAAAAAAGTTAGGATGTTGGCGTCGCAGGGGGCGTTGTGTCGTGTGAACATAAATAGATTTTTTGAATTTAAAAAATAAGGAGCGCTGTCATGGCAAAACCGTCGTTCAGCCGAAAGGCTTTTTTTATTGACCGCAACATTCAGGGGCGGTACATGATTACTTTTTTAATCCCCATGCTGGTCATGCTGGCCTTCATGTTGCTCACGCTCTATCTGGCCTCCCAAACGATAATCTCGACTTCTTCCAAGATAATGAAGCGTGAAATTGAGAATATAATCGCGACGGAGACGCAGGACCAGGTTGAGCCTACGGTTGGGCAGTATGCGAGGGCATTGGAGCGGATACGCGCCAAAGTGCGGGACTTCGGCAGTTTGGGCGACATAAAGAAAGAGTTCGCCGGGACGCTCATAGGAGTCTTCGGCGCCGGCATACTGCTCGTTGTGCTGCAGATAGCAATGATGACCGTCTTCTTCTCGCACAAACTGGCCGGTCCGGTGTACAGGTTTGAAAAGGCGTGCAGGAACGTGATAAACGGGAACTACAACGACGTGATAACGCTCCGCAAGGGCGACCAAATGCTTGACTTGTCGCTGCTGCTGAACGAGGCTTTCAAGGTCAGCGGTCAGCGGATTGCGGAGTTGGAGGCCAAGGTCAAAAAGGAGGGAATCCTTACCGGGGATGAGATTGACGGGCTTGCTTGATGGCGGGGTATCGGGGTCAAAATAAATTTTAAAAAAAACTATTGACATTGCGGTCTCCATATATTATTTTTAAGATATTACGTAGGTAGCGGTTTTGGCATTGTTGAAATTATATGGAGTTTAATGTGAACAACTGGCTGTTTTCAAAGAAGAATTTTTATCTTTTGGGGCTGTCTATAGTCCTTTTGGCAATGGGTTACGTCCTATTGGCGTGGGGGCCGGTAGACAGTTTCGTGTCCACGAACGTGGCGCCCGTCATTCTCGTCGCCGTTTATTGCGGATTGGTTCCGTACGCGTTGTTGTCCGGCTACGGGAAGGGCGGCAAGGAAGTTAAAAAGTAGGGGCGTTTAGTTCAGTTGGTATAGAGCGCCTGCCTTACAAGCAGGAGGTCGTAGGTTCGAGCCCTACAACGCCCATATTGAAGATATTACCGGCGGGACGTTTTTGAAAGCAGTGCCCGCAAAATAATAAAGATTGAGGAATGGATCGGTAGTTCAGCCGGTTTAGAACGCCGGCCTGTCAAGCCGGAGGTCGCGGGTTCGAGCCCCGTCCGGTCCGTTTTCTCAACCCATCTAATGTTCCGCGATTTTCGATATTCTTGCTATTTGCGGCTTATAACTTGCGGGTTACTCCAAAATACGTTGTACAAATTTTCCGCTCTCGGCAATTTTTTCCGCGTTGTTACGGAAGCGGCGGGCTTGTCGCCGCCCCTGTGAAAACGTTGCCCATCCGCTGTGAACAATCCATAATTCGTTGAAAATCAACATATTACAAAAATAATCAGGTCACTCGGATATAGATACCGCCATCCCGAATATCGGTAGTGGCACGCCATTTGCGAGTTATTTATCGGTAGATGGAACCGAAACCTGAAGTAAAATTTAAAACTAAAGCCCCAAGGCGGGAAACGAAATGATACAGGGAATCTACACAGCCTCCACCGGAATGACGGCTCTGGCCCAGAAGCAGGAGCAGATAGCAAACAACCTCGCCAACGTCCATACCACGGGCTTCAAGCAGAGCGGGCTCTTCACCATAGCCTACCAAAACCTTGTGAAGGACGACAATAATCGCGTCTTCGCCAACCGCGACATCAAGGCCGACCGGGTCTACGTAGACTACTCCGAGGGCACGATGCGCCAGACTAACGGCGACCTTGACCTCTGCATAAAAGGCTCCGGTTTCTTCAAGGTCGTGACCGACGCCGGAATCCGCTACACGCGCAACGGCAGCTTCTCGCTCGACCCGCAGGGGCTATTAGTTACGGACGACGGCTCCAAGGTCATGGGGACGGAGGGCTTTATACGTGTGGAGCCCAACGAAAAAATCAGCATATCCGAGACGGGCGAGGTGATACAGAACGGCTATACCAAGGGTTTTCTGAAGATTGTGGACTTTCAAAAACCGTACGAGCTGAGGCGCACCGGCAACAGCAACTTCGCGCCGATAAACGTGGAGGCCGTCGAATTGCAGTCACAGGGATATTTGGTTCGCCAGGGATACTTGGAGACCTCAAACGTAGACATGATTCGCAATATGGTACAGATGATAGCGTCGCACCGTAACTACGAGTCAAGCCAAAAAGCCTTACACGCCCAAGACGAGACGTTAGAAAAAGCCGTGAATCAGGTTGGGGCGTTGAGGTAGTTACAAGATAAATAGCTACTATGTTAATGTTAATTTTTGATGTTGACTTACCGCGACGCGAAGCGGCGCATATTTATAAAAGGAGCAAAAAAATGATAAGAAGCCTAACGACCGCCGCCACCGGAATGGAAGCCATGCAGATGTATATGGACAACATCTCCAACAACCTTTCAAACCTGCACACTACCGGGTACAAGCGTACGCGCATAGAGTTTCAGGACTTGATGTACCAGGCGCTCCGCGAGCCGGGCGTGCGCAACTTTGAGGGCAGTATGGCGCCGGCGGGGATAGAGGTGGGGTTGGGCGTCAGGACGGCCGCCACGCAGAAGGTCTTTGAGCAGGGCGCCCCGAACCTTACGGACAATCCTTTCGACGTAGCCATTTCCGGCGAGGGCTTCTTTCAAGTGACGCTGCCGGACGGCTCTATCGCCTACACCCGCGACGGCCAGTTCAAGCTGTCAAGCGACGGGACGCTAACCACCGCTTCCGGTTTCATTGTCCACCCGGAGGTAGTGTTGCCGGAAGGCTCCGACAGTTTCCAGGTCGAATCCGACGGGCGCATTACCGTTAAGATGCCTGGTGAGGAGTTGTCAACCGACATAGGCCAGTTTGAACTGGCTCGCTTCATCAACCCCGCCGGCCTGCGTTCATTGGGCGGCAACCTGTACGCGGTATCGGACGCAAGCGGCGTCCCAATTATCAACCTGCCGGGCGAGGAAGGCGCCGGCACGTTGCTGCACAGGTACGTAGAGTCGTCCAACGTCCAAATAGTAGACGAAATGGTCAGCATGATAGCCGCGCAACGTGCGTACGAAATCGTCTCAAAAGCGATAACGACCAGCGAAGAGATGTTACAGATAGCGAATAATTTGAAGCGGTAGGAGTAATTTAGCGGTGTTAATTTTACACAAACGGATGAGGCCGAAAATGACACGCAAGCATCGCAACGACAATACCGTATCTGCGCAATATGCCGTCATGATGGCTGTGGCGTCGATAGTTGTATTTGCGGTCTCCGGCGCCTTCGCGTCAATCGACAGAAAGACCGTTACGCTTTCATTTATTGATTCCGCGATGGTGAATGACACGGTAATCCGCTTGGGCGATATAGCCAAAATTGATTGCGGCGATGCGGCGTTGGCTTCCGCGTTTAGGGCGTTTAGCGTGGGCGAGGCGGCACCGGCGGGGTTCAGCCGCTTTGTCAACTCTGAAGACTTGGTCTCTTTCAATATCCGCAGGAGTTTCAAGGATGTGAACGTAGTCGCGGCCAACCAAAAGCGGGTCAAAGTCGCGAGCGATTATAGGACTGTAACGGTGGGGGAATTCGAGGAGGCGATTCGCGCCTACGCAGAGGAGCGCCTCGAATGGGGGGCGGGGGAGCGGTCGCTTACGATTGCCAATCCGGAGAGTTCTTATAAAATAGGCAAGGGTGGCAACGTGGTCGCGGAGGTTTCCGGTATCGATAACCCGTACGCGAAGGGCGGCGTCCGCTTAACGTTGACGCTCCGCTATGGAACGCGGGTTTCCCGTATCCCGGTCGCTTGCAAGATATTCGTTAAGGCCCCGGTACTCGTTGCCGCCCGTCCGATACAGCGCGGCGAGGAGTTGACGGAAGAAAACACCATGGTTCAGTTGACGGACATAACGAGTTTTGCCTACGCGCCGCTGACCAAACTCCCGAAGGCGGGGACGGCTACAGCGCTTAGGTTTGTGCCGATGGGCGGCATACTGCACGACAAGGCGCTCCGCGCCATTCCATTAGTGGCGCGCGGCGACCAGGTACGCATCCACTATATCGGCGAGAGGGTAAAGATATCCGTACTCGGCACCGCCCGCGACAGCGGCGGCAACGGGGAGCGGGTTTGGGTGGAAAATCTTCAAACAGGCAAACTGATTCGCGCGACGGTATCGGGCAAGGGCTCGGTCGTCGTTCATCAGGAAGGAGAAAAATCATGAACGGCTTCAAAAAGGTTTTGGCGGCGGTAGCGCTTACGGCGGTAGCGGTCAACGCGGCGCAGGTGCAGAATCTATTCGCTGACCCCAGGGCGGTGCGCGTGGATGACATCCTCACTATCATCATCGTGGAGTCGGCCAAGGCCGGCAGCGAGAGCAAGACCAACACCTCCAAGGCCACAGATGTGGAATTCAACGCCGGATCTTCAAAGTTCATACCTCCTATGGCGTTTGGGGCGGGCAACTCCTCGAAGTACGACGGCAAGGGCGCGACATCGCGTTCCGGCAGCCTCTCCGCGACGGTTACCGCACGCGTCATCAAGGTGCTCGACGGCGGCAACCTCGTGATAGAGGGCAGCAAGACCGTGGAGATAAATCAGGAAAAGGAGATAATAAAGATTAGTGGCGTTGTGAGGCCGCAGGACATACAGAAGAACAACATCGTCTACTCGACGAGCATAGCCGACGCTGAGATAACATACACCGGCAAGGGGACGGTAAACACGGCGTCGAGACCGGGGTTCTTTACCAGGGTCGCGAATTGGCTTTTCTGATTCGCTCATTGAGCGAAGTCGAAATGGGCGGTTGAATTGGGAAATGTCAAAAAATATTGTTACATTGTACAAACAAATATAAGGGTAAGGAGGAATTATGAATAGCATCAGCAGGTTGACAAGAATCGCGGCGGTAGTCCTGTCGACCGCCGTATTGATAAGCGCCCAGGGCATCCGCATCAAGGACGTCGCTTCCGTCTCCGGCCTTGAGGACGTACAACTCTTCGGCTACGGATTGGTAGTCGGTCTCGCCGGTACGGGCGACCGCAACCAGACGGTCTTTACCGAGCAGACGATAGTCAATATGCTCAAGAACATGGGCGTGGAGCTTCCCGAACGGCACATTCGGGTGCGTAACGTGGCGGCGGTTATGGTCACGGGCCAGCTTGCCCCATTCAAGCGCAAGGGCACAAAGTTTGATATTACAGTTTCGTCGATGGGTGACGCGACGAGCTTGGAGGGCGGGACGCTTATCCTCACGCCGATACAGGGCCCCGACGGTCAGGTATATGCCTCGGCGCAGGGGCCGCTGGCCACCGGCGGGTACGACCTTCGCGACCGCGGTCTCACGCACATCAAGAAGAACCACGTCTGCGTAGGCAGGATACCGGGCGGCGCCATTGTTCAAAAGGAGTACCGGTTCAACGTCTTGAACGGCGACAACTTGGCAATCTCTCTGCACAGTCCCGATTTCTCCTCGGCGGTTTCGATGGCGCAGTCTATCAACGCCCAGTACGGCGTGGCCGGCCTTGCCAAAGCCACGGACGCGGCGACGGTGGAACTTGATATGGCAAGGGCCGGCGGCGGTGTATCGCCGATGGAGTTCATAGCAAGGGTGGAAAATATAACATTTGAGGTCGCGTCGCAGGCCAGGGTGGTGATAAACGAGCGTACCGGAACGATAGTGGCCGGCGGCACGGTACGCATATCGCAGGTAGCGGTCACCCACGGCGGAGTGAAGGTAGAGGTAGTCAACTTGCCGGAGGTGATACAGCCGGTTCCCTTCGCGCTGGGCCGTACTGAAGTAGTCCCGAATCCGGCCATGGTAGTTGAAGAAAAGGACGCTGAGATGGTAGTGCTTGATTCAACGACAACAGTGTCGGACTTAGCGCAAGCGCTAAATTCTCTTGGAGTGACGCCGAGAGACGTGATAGCGATATTACAAGCGATAAAAGAAGCGGGGGCGTTGCACGCGAATCTTGTGATATTGTAAGATGTTGATGTTAGTTTTTGTGTTGCTTTTTTAGTTAATGAATTTGACTTTGATTTTTATTATTTGACTTTAATTATTTAACTTTCACCGCCAAAAGAAAAGGAGGGATTGCCTATAGGTCCAATGTAACATGTTTTACAAGGTTTCTCAATCCTGTGCAGTACGGAAGTAAAGCATTAAGGCAGTAAAGAAGTAACTGGTTTCTCAATCCTAAAACGCTGTATCGATGCGGCCTCCGGTAAAACGGATGCCGCATCAGTAACATCAGTAAAAGCATTAAAGGTATTAAAAAAGATTTCTCAATCCTGGGGTCCTGACACCGCATGGAAGCGCTGTTGGAACGCAGGGAAGCGCTCGGACCTTGCAGGTAAGGAAAAAGGTAAATTCAGTCGGCAAGGATGTCAACCGATAAAAAACCGGGAGGTAAAAATGCAGATAAGCGGAATCAACAGATATAGCGAGATACAGGCGGTCTACGCGGCAAAGGTCAACCGCGAAACGAAGAGCATGGCCGTTGTCAACCTAAACGAAGGTAAAGCGCTGAGCGCCGACGAGGCTATTGTCATGGCGGAGGAGGCGCGGAAGAGCGGCGTGACTTTCAAAGAGTACATGGACAAGGCTATGGATGAACTATCCTGATTTTCACGCCGTGTTTATTCAAGACGTCCGTAAAAATCGTACCGGTGAACTGTGCTCGCCGGTCGGAGTTGAAGGTAGCGGAGGAGTTCGGAGATACGGGTGTTTACTATGTCTTGAACCGACAAACGATTGAATCCAACTGTTCCGCCATATTTTTCAGCGAGTTTGCCGTTTCTTTCAGCTCTGTGGAATGGTCGTTTGTTTTTTCCGCGGCCGTACGTATAACGCCGATGCTGTTGGATACGCGTCGTGCGCCGTCCGCGGCGACGCCGGCGTGTTTGGCGGAGGTCTGTATGGACGCGGCTACGTCGCTTATCCCCTGAACTACATACTGTGCGCCTGTGTTTGTCTGTTTGGCCGTGTCCGTCAGGTCAGCGCTGACCTTTATTTGACGCTCGACGCTCTCGGATATTGAGTTTGCGGAATCGCTCATCTTTTTTATGACGGCGGAAATCTCTTTTATGACGCCGATTGCGTCGGTTGTTCCGGTTTGAATATTTTCTATGCGCCGCGTGATGTCGTTGGCGTTTGACACGCTCTGATTTGCCAGTTGCTTGACCTCGTTGGCCACTACAGCGAAGCCTTTGCCGGCCTCTCCGGCGTGCGCCGCTTCCACCGAGGCGTTGAGAGCCAGCAGGTTTGTCTTTTTGGCTACGGTCTTGATGATGTTCGTAAACCGTCCTATCTCCTCCACCGACGCCTCCAGCGCGTCCATTACGCTCATAGCGGCCGAGGCCTTTTCGATTGCCCTGCCGGCTATGGTTTTCGACTCCCGCGTGTTGTCGGTGATTTTGTTGAAGTTCTCGTTCATCTCTCCTACGGCTTTAATAACGGTGTTCATGTTCGAGCCCATCTGCTCCGCGGTGGCCGAGAGTTCCGAGGCGCCGGCGCTTGAGTGCGCCGCCTCGCTCGCGATACCTTGAACGTTCTCGCTCGTCTCTTTGCTTTGCCGGGAGACGCTTATCGACTCCCCAAGCGTTGTCTCGGAAGATTTTGACAGCACATTAGCGAGTTCAAACAGCGCTATGGATGTGCTTGACAGGGTTTTCGCTTCGGTTTGTGTCGTTTTTATTGTGGAATGCAGTCCATCCATCAGTCTGTTCAGCCCCCGCGCCATCTGCCCGAAATCGCCTTGCCCCAGTTCCTCAAAGCGGATGGTCAGGTCGCCCTCGCCCTCGCTCATTCTGCTCAGTGTCTTTATCGTGGAATGCAGTTTCTCCATAAACTCGTTGACGGAACGGGCAACGATTCCTATTTCATCGTTCTTCTTTATCTCCAAGCGCCGTGACAGATTCCAGTCTTCTGAGGTCAGCCGCAGCACCTTAGTCATGCCGCGCAACGGTTTGACCATTTGGGCGATGAGGGCGTTGAACACCACAAATATCACCGCGATAACCGCAAGCACGATGATGAAGAGCGTCGTCATGGAGGTGTCGTAGTCCGCCTTTGTGACGATGCGGATAGCGATTGCGTACCAATTCAAGGCTGGGACGGCGGTTACTACCGCCTCGCCAACGGGCAAATGGAAAACCTTATTTTCGCCGGCTTTCAGCCCCTTCGCGGCGGCGGCGACCTCTTTTGCGGCGGCTTCTCCGAGCACCGCGTCGAGCTTCTTTTTCTCGGACACAAACGCACCGTCCATGGCTCCCGTTATCTCGTCAAACGCGTTGAAGAAATAGAGTTCCGCTTTGCCGGTGTAATCCTTATAAATCGCGTCGGCGAAGGAGGAGAGGTCGATGCCCGTCCCCACTATGCCCACTGACTTCCCGGCGCCGTCCCTCACAACCGCGTTTATCCAAAGCAAGATTTTCTTCACTTTATCGTTATAGTTTATATTGAAGTTGTACTTGTCGGTCTCGTTCATGGTCATCGGGTACCAGTAGTTGCTCTTGTCCTTCGGATCCACCACGTACACAAAGGCATCGTCGGAGTAAAACTTTTTGTCCGCGTCGCTTATCCAAAAAGCCGTTTTGGTGCCGAAAGCCATGCGGTACCCCTGTATCTCCTCAAACGCGATTTTTTTAAGGACGGTATCCGCCGGATTCAAAAAATGCCTTATAATTAGCGGCGACGTGGCCATCTTGAGGGCAATGGCGATCTCACCCTTCACGAAACTCTCCAGATTGTTCCGCTCGATATTGAGCATACCGGCGGTCTCGCCGTCTATGTTATCCTCAATTATATTACGCATGGCGAGAAAGAACGCCGCGCTTCCAGCCGTCACTATCAACAGAAACAACGTTGCGGAAAATATGAGGAACTTCAGCCTTATCGATATCGACTTTCTAACTGTCGCCATCGCTACCTCCCTCACGGTATTACGTATACGCCGTATAGACATACCGGTTTAATTTAAGTTCATGGTATCTATCAATCCCAAAACCATAATATAATATATGCCAACGTTGTATTGCAAGATTAAAAATAATCCGCGTCGCGACACGACAACTGTATTGTTGTATGCGTATGAACAAGTTAAGTCAACACAAATCGGCGGCGATAATCACGGCGCTTTGCTTTTCGGCGGAGCAATCCGGCAACAATAAAATGCGCCGCGCCGGAGACCGTCCCCCACGGCAAAGAGGAGTGGCGCGTTGCGACAGATTCCCGCCATTCCCAATCTGAAAAAAAATTCACAAAAACTTGACTTTCCCCACGCCCAAATACCATATTGGAATGTAGGATTTATTAAAAACACGCAAAAGAATGCGTGTGGTGAGCGTATAAAACACGTAAAACAATGACGGCGTCACAGGCGGGGGCGGGTTGACTGCTTCGGCGGACAGGGGCGGCAATGGGGCCGAACCCTGCCACATTACAGGGAGAAGTACGATTCATGGTGTTGGGGTCCTTAGGCTCACCGACAGCTACATTACCGGTTTTGCCCGCAACGCGCGCCCACGGGCGGGCGGAGAGGCGGAGCTTTGCCCGCACATTGGGCAACCCAGTTGGTATGGCAACCGGCTGGGCGGTGCGGCTTAAAAACACCGGGGAAACGCACGCCGATAGACCAAGCCACGGGATGATAAACCAGAATACCCCCCCCCCCCCCCACCACTACCACCAATCACACACAGGGTTCCGGCTATGTAATAAAATTACGGCCATTGACACATCGGGCGAACATAGTTCACCCCTACAACGCACCGGAGACCATCGCTCTACCAGCGTTGGAGCCGCCGCAACTTCGCGAAGTCCACTTCGCGGGGGTGATTTGTTACATCCATTCCTTTTTGTCTCGCTTATTCCGCGTTTTCCCGCTTTTTATCGCTATAAAAACCATCTCTATGGATGCCACTCCCGCGAAAGCGGGGAGCCGCCCTAAATCCGGTAACGGCGTTCCTTATATCAATGTTTTATCGCAACACCCTGGATTGGCTTACGCCGAGATACACAAGTTGCCGCGGCGCTTCGCGCCTCGCAATGACGGCAACCGCTACCTCGTTATGTCATTGCGAGCGTAGCGAAGCAATCCAGAAAATTATCATACAAAAAACAACGTTTTTCGTAAACGTAGTTTTTTTCACACAATCATTAATCAATGGAGGGTTGCGGTATGAGTGAACTGGAACGGCAGTGTCGGTCGCTATTTTCTGCGGCGGTCTTTGCGGCAATTTGCCTGGCGGGGTGCGTTAGGGCAACCCGCCAGGATGCCGCGTCCGCGCCGACAGGCACATTACCCGCAACGCCGGACGCGCTCTACGAAACGGCAGA
>JAITCM010000039.1 GCA_031283085.1 Chitinispirillales bacterium
CTGAACGCTACACCGCAATACTTCTCAATATCGCAACTAACGCAAATACCATGTCTTACTCAAAAAATGTTCTGAGAACCCGTATCACATTTCCATATTTTCAAAGAACAATATATATCTCTGCTCATTGCTATAAAATAATATGAAATATATTAATAATACCACATACTAACTACTTGTCGATACTCATTCGCACCGGTTGATACTTATTGATACATTACTAAAGATACCCAATACCAAATTACACACTTAGACCACATCCACACATAGCCTGTTAATCATAGCTTTACAAATATACTACATTTTTTTACAAAATGCAAGCTTTTTTTTATTTTTTTTAACTTTCTTCCAAAACCGCGTTTCCGACCTAAATTCAGGAGCGTTTTTAACGCTTCGCGTCGCAAAATCAACATTAAGAAAATAATTATTATATTATACTATGCACAAAATATTATTTTGTTTTCATAGCAAACATAGCTAAAAACTATGTGTATAAACATACAAACAATAACTATTTTAAAGAAAAGGAGCACACCATGCCCACCCAGAACTACCGTTTTGAAACCCTCCAGGTACACGCCGGCCAGGAAAGCCCCGACCCGGCAACCGACGCGCGGGCGGTGCCTATCTACCAGACCACCTCCTACGTCTTCCCCAGCGCCAAGTCCGCCGCCGGCCGCTTCGCGCTGTCGGAGCCGGGGAACATCTACACGCGGCTCATGAACCCCACCTCGGACGTCTTCGAGAAGCGGATTGCCGCCCTCGAAGGCGGGGTCGCCGCCCTTGCCCTCGCCTCGGGCGCGGCCGCCACCGACTACGCTATCCGCAACATCGCCCGCGCCGGCGACCACATCGTCTCCGACGTCCAGGTCTACGGCGGCACCTACAACCTCTTCGCCCACACCTTCAAGGAGGCGGGCATCGAGACCACGTTTGTGGACGGCAGCGACCCGGAAAACTTCAAAAAGGCCATTAAGCCAAACACCAAAGCGCTCTTCTTTGAGTCGCTCGGCAACCCCAACTCAAGCATCGTGGACATTGAGGCGGTCTCCAAGATTGCCCACGCGGCTGGAATCCCCGTCGTCGTGGACAACACCTTCGCCACGCCGTACCTGCTCCGCCCCCTCGACCTGGGCGCGGACGTCATCGTGCACTCGGCGACCAAGTTCATCGGCGGGCACGGAACCACGCTCGGCGGAGTAATCGTGGACGGCGGCAAGTTCGACTGGGCGCAAAACGACAAGTTCCCCGGTCTCTCAAAGCCCAATCCGAGCTACCACGGCGCGGTCTTCTCCGAAGTTGCCGGAAACCTCGCCTACATCATAAAAGCCCGCACCACCCTGTTACGCGACACCGGCGCCGCCATATCGCCGTTCAACGCCTTTCTGTTATTGCAAGGCTTAGAGACGCTCTCGCTGCGCGTGGAACGCCATGTGGCCAACGCTCTCAAGGCGATAGACTTCCTGAAAAGCCACCCGCAGGTAGAGGAAGTCGGCCACCCGTCCCTGCCGGAGCACCGCGACCACAAGCTCTACAAACGCTACTTCCCGAACGGCGCGGCCTCTATCTTCACCTTCCTGATAAAAGGCGGCGCCGAAAAGGCTAAACGCTTCTCGGAAGAACTGAAACTCTTCTCCCTCTTAGCCAACGTAGCCGACGTAAAATCGCTGGTAATCCACCCAGCGTCAACCACCCACTCGCAGATGAGCGAAGCGGAACTGCTTGAGGGCGGAATAAAGCCGAACACGGTAAGGCTGTCTATAGGGACGGAGCATATCGACGACATTATCGGAGACTTGAAACAGGGGTTCGAAGCGGTGAGGTGAACGGGTAAAAAGCGGGCGGCCCCGCGGGGCCGCCCCTGCATATTACCTCACCAATGCGCCCTATCCGGCATCAATGCTATCAATAACGCGGCGGCACCCTTGTCAGCCGCCGACGGCAATACCTTTGACGTTCATCTGCAAACTGACTTTCCCGTTCCACTCGTTATCCTCCAGTCCGAAAGCGACGTCCAACGTTTTGGCGGCGCTTACTTCCGGCAGCCTCTCCCCCATTCCGAAGGCTATGGCGTCCATTACCGCTTTTCCGTCTGTCAAAGACATTTTTAAATGTTTTTGGCCGACTGTTTTGGGGGTATAGCGGTGCTTCAGGCCTTTTGTCAACAACACGGGGCGCATATTGCCGGGGCCGAACGGTTCCATCTGTTTGATGATTCGCAACAGCTTTGGGGTTAGCTGGTCTATCGGCGCCTCGGCATCGGCGGTTACCCGCAGGGCAAGGTCTTTTCCCGACAGTTTTGATTTCACTACCTCGTTGAACCGGTTCCTGAACGCGTCGATTTTTTCGGCGCGCAGAGAGAGGCCGGCGGCGGCGGCGTGGCCTCCGTAGGCGTCCAATACGTCGGCGCACTCGTCAAGCGCTTGCAACAGGTGCAGGTCGGGCACACTCCTGCCGGATCCTTTGGCGGCGCCGTCTTCGCCTATCGATATCAGGATGGCGGGGCGGTTGTAGCGTTCCACGACTTTGGAGGCCACGATGCCTATCACACCCACGTGCCAGTCGGGGCTTGCCACTACTAAACCGCAGTCGGTTTCGGGGGCGCAATGCTCATCCACCCATTTGAAGGCCTCCTCCGCGGCAAGGCTGTCTAAGGCGCGGCGCTCCATGTTCGCCTCTTTAAGCTCCCTCGCGTACAGACCGGCTAAGGCGGCATCGGCTGTGAGCAGGAGTTCCGCGCCCCGGCGAGGGTCGCCGAGACGGCCAACGGCGTTTATGCACGGGGCGAGTTGAAAAACTACTTGTCCGGTTGAAAGCGTCTTGTCCTTTAGCCCCTGAGCCTCGACTAAGGCGCGCAGGCCGACGATTTCCGTGACGGGTATCCGGGCGAAGCCCAGCGCGGTGATGACGCGGTTCTCGCCGGTCATGGGGACGATGTCGGCGGCGGTGCCCAGCGCGGCAAGCTCTATCAGGTCGCTCCAGAGACCATTGCCGCGGCCGGCAGCCTTTGCCAAGGCCTGGCACAGCTTCAGGGCGATACCCACTCCGGCCAGCGCCTTGTCCGGGTAACCGCAGTTGTGAAGTTTCGGGTTTATCAGGGCAACCGCCGCGGGCAGCGCCTCCTTGGGTTCGTGGTGGTCGGTGATTATCATATCCACGCCGAGGGAGGCCGCAAGCCCGGCCTCGTCGCAGGCCGTAACGCCGCAGTCCACTGAGATGATTAGCGCGAAACCGTTCTCCGCCGCGTGGCGGATGCCGGTCTCGGAAATGCCGTAGCCCTCCGTCAATCTGTTGGGAAGGTAGTACCCGCAGTTCGCGCCTAAGCGTTTTAACACCCGCGTCAACAGCGCCGTCGCCGTTACACCGTCTACGTCGTAGTCGCCGTAAACCAATATCTTCTCGCCGGAAGCTATAGCCGCAGTTATCCTCTTTACCGCTTTGTCCATATCCTTAAAGATGAACGGGTCAAGGAAACCATCCTCGGCGTTCGGGCGAAAGTAGGCTTTGCACCGGTCGAAAGTCGTGAGGCCCCTGCCGACGAGGATGGTCGCGGCGGCAATGGGAACGTTGAGGTCGGCGGCCAATTTCGCGACGGCGGCGCCGTCTACCGGACGCAACGCTATCTGTTCGCGGGGAGATGGGAATGGCATATACGGGTACCTGTGAAAGTCAAAATAAAATTTTTTAAAGTCAAAAACAACATCAACATAAAATATCTTAGAATAATCCCTGTAAATGTTCCGCCTCCAACGGAAGCGCTAACTTGTCGACTTGGGAGATTTTTTGGCCTGACAAGCTGAACTTATAATCTTCCCAGGTCAGTTCCGCCCCTGTCTGTTTTTCAAACGCCGCGCACATCTTGGGCGTTATCGGCTTCAGGAAGACCATGAGCGCTTTTATCAAGTTGACGCAGGTAACTATCACAACCGCCGCGGCCTCCATGTCGCCTTTCTTTACGGACTCCCACGGCTTTGTGTCCTGGAAATATTTGTTGCCTACGCTGCCCAGCGTTTGTATCCTTTCCGTTACCAGTTTGAAGTCACCGCTCTCGTAATGGGCGGCGATGTCGGCTGCGGCGGCTTCCACGAGCGCGGCTATGCTGGCGTCCCACGCCGCCTGGGGGACGCGCCCGTCGAAGTAGCGTTCGCAGAAAACCGTGGAGCGGTTGTGCAGGTTGCCGATGTTGTTGATGAGCGCGGTGTTCACCCGCGTCATTATCTCGTCCCGGCTGAAGTCGAGGTCGGTGCTGTTGGGGGAGAGCTTCGAACCGTAGTAGAAGCGGAGAAACTCGGCGGCCTGCGGGTGGCTGACCTTCTCCGCGTACTCGCGGGCGAGTATGAACGTACCGCGCGACTTGGACATCTTCTCGCCCTCCACGTTCAGAAAGCCGTGGACGCGCAGACTCGCGGGGACGGCGAATCCGGCGCTGTCGAGCATCACCGGCCAAAAGAGCGCGTGGAAGTATACGATATCCTTGCCGATAAAGTGAACGACCTCGGAGGGGCCGCCTTTCTTCCAATAGTCCATTACGTCTAAGCCGCGTTCTGCGCAGTAACGCGCGGTCGACGACAGGTAGCCGATGGGCGCGTCCATCCACACGTAGAAAAACTTGTTCTCGGTGTCCGGTATTTTAAAACCGAAGTAGGGGCCGTCACGCGATATGCACCACTCTTTCAGCCCCTCCTCTATCCAAGTGCCCACGAAGTTCCGCATATCGGGCTGTAAAACGCCCGGCCTGTTTATAAATTCGCGCAAAAACTCTTGACGCTTTGAGAGTTGCACGTAGATGTGCGCCGAGGAGCGCAACTGCGGCGCCTGGCCGCAAATGCCGCAGGCCGGGTCTACTATGTCGGTGGGTTCGTAAGTAGCCCCGCAGACCTCGCAGACGTCGCCGTACTGTTTCTGCGCCCCGCAGCGCGGGCAGGTTCCCACGATGAATCTGTCCGGCAGAAAACGCTTGTCGTGTTCGCAGTAGTACTGGTCAATCTCTTTTTCCGTTACAAGCCCGTTCCGGCGCAAACTTTCGTAAATCTGTTCCGCGTAATGACGATTTTCCTCCGAATTGGTAGTGTAGTAAATGTCGAAACTTATATCGTACACGGCGTAGTCGCTGACGTGACTCTTGCGCGCTTTGTCGATAAGCTCCTCAGGAGTAATGCCCTGCCTTAGCGCGCTTATCTCGATGGGCGTGCCGTGTGTGTCGTCGGCGCAAACGTAGAGCACGTCATCGCCGCGCAGACGGTGGTAGCGGACGTATATGTCGGTCTGGACAGCCTCAAGCAGGTGGCCCAAATGGATGTCGCCGTTGGCGTACGGGAGGGCGCTTGTTACGAGTATTCGCCGTTTGCCGTTATTCATTCGTATAGCTCCTTAAATATTATCTTTAATGTCAAAAAATTTAAATCAAACTCATTACTTGACAAAACCGGAAACATACGCGGCGAAAGCGGCCGCCGCCGCAGGGAACCGGCGTCCCTAAACACCCTTACTCCCCGCCCCAGCCATCAACTCCTCCTGCCCCAACCACTCCTGCGAATCCCCGAAGTGGACCAGGCCCTTGTTTTGGAAGATGTTTATATAGTTGAGCGTACCCTCTTTGTTCCCGTACTTTATACCCGCCCCTATCGGCGGGAAATCGGAGAAGATGTTCGTGTACATTTCATTTTCGTAGCGCAAACAGCACAAGAGCCTCCCGCAGTTGCCGGATATTTTTGACGGATTCAGGGCTATCTGCTGGTCTTTGGCCATCTGGGTTGTTATCTGCTCGAACTCGCTAAGGAAAGCGCTGCAGCACTGTTTGCGGCCGCAGACACCGCAGCCGCTTATGCGTTTGGCCTCGTCGCGGACGCCGATTTGGCGCAGCTCTATGCGGGTGCGGTAGACGGAGGCTAAGTCTTTGACCAACTCGCGGAAATCTACGCGCTGCGCCGCCGTGAAGTAGAAAGTTATCTTGCCGCCGTCGAACTGCATCTCGACATCTACGAGCTTCATGTCGAGCTTGTAGTGCTTGATTTTGTCGCGGCAGACCTTGAAGGCGGACTTCTCGCGTTCCTGGTTCTTCTTGAGGGTTTCGAGGTCGCCGCCCAAGGCCTTACGGATAACGCCGCGCGTCTCGCCCTTGCCGCGTTTGAGCTTGACTAAGGAACCCACGCAGGAGGCCTTGCCCATATCCTGACCCCGCTCCGCCTCCACGACGATGTACTCGCCCTCGACGATGTCGAGTTCGTTCTTGTCTTTGAATATCGCCTTGCGCTCGCCTTTAAAGGCGACCTCAACGAGTTTACTGCTTTTCGACATTCAGCGCCTCCATGAGCGAACATACAAGACCGGCCATAACTATCAAGGCATTCCCGCGGGCGTCGAGGCCGTTAAGCGCCCCATGAACCAGCCTGACGACAGCCGAAAGCTCATCGGGGCCGTATTCGGCTGGCAACTCCAAACCGCCGGACACCCCCGGATTAATATAATTCATTGACACGCCGCCCTGCCCGAATTTCCGCGTTTCGACTTCGCTCAATGACCGCGTTTCGACTTCGCTCAATGACCGCCGCAAAAATGCCGCACGTATTAACCTTATCAGACAGCTCACCGTATTGCGGCAGACATTGTAGGAATCTTTGCCTGATGATAAACCGTCGACCGTCGCCGCGGCCGCCCCCCAATCGCCGCGGAGACAGTCGCCCCACAACGAGGCGGCGTGTCCGTAATACTCGTCGAGCGGGTTCTCGTACTCGCTTATGGCAAGCCCAAGTGACCCGGCGGCCGCAGCTGCGGCCACGCGGTCACTGGCGGTTATGCTGTCATCGGCAGTTATGCGGTCATTGGCGGCCATGCGGTCATTAAGCGAAGTCGAAATGCCGAACCGCCCGCATAACTCCGCGCCTACGACCTCCGGCGGCAACAGCGGAAAGCGCACCGTCTGGCAACGCGAGAGTATGGTCGGCAACACGCTGTGCACCCTCTCCGTGAGCAGAAGCAGCAACATCCCGGGCGGCGGCTCCTCCAGCGTCTTCAGGAGCGCGTTCGCCGACTCCTTTTTCATAGTATCCACGCCGTCTATAATGGCCACGCCGGAGGCCCCCTCCACCGCGCCGCGCATAACGGCGTGGTCGGCCTCCCTAACCCATTCCACCGGAATATGCGGGATACCGTCGTACCGCGGAAGTCTGTAGGGGTCGTCTATCCGCGCCCTAACGGAAGCCGAGGCCAACGCCCACCCCTCCTCCGAGAGCGCCCCGCCCTCTCCCCCCTTATGCTCTGCGCTCAAACACAGCGGCATTATCACGTGCAAATCAGGATGCGAATACGCCGCCGCCCTCCTGCAGGAGGGGCACTCCCCGCAAGGCCGCGGCGCGGCGGCGTCTTTACATTGACATAAAACCGCCATAGCCAGGTCAACGGCGGCGGCAAACTTACCCACCCCGCGCTCCCCGCAAAAGAGATAGGCGTGGCCGAGCGCGCCGGACTCAAAAACACGGCCGAGCACATCCTTTACACGCTCCTGAGCGACAAGTTTGTTCCACTTTACAGCCGGCATGATATTGTCCGTATCTTTGTGTCGACCTTTAGTCTTACTAATCCCGGTTCAGACATTTTTTGACGTTAATCGCTATATATGAAAAATGTTCCTTGCCAACCAAACGGCAATGATAATTACCGCCGCCGGCAACGCCGCCCTGCAGGAGGATAATATCGACGGCACCCATCGGCCCGTTATTACCCTCATTAAGAATATTACGCACATATAAGCGGCCAACGGGGCTATTGCCAAAAATAAAAACGGGTTGTAAAGGAAAGCCGCCGGAATATCAAAACTTCCCAAAGCCTTACACGCCCTTAGCGTCCCGCACCCCGGACAGTAGAGCCCGGTCGCCGCGTTCCAGACGCACTTCGGGTAGAAACGCTCCGCCCCGTCGGGAGCCAGCCTTAAAACCAACGGAACGGCAAAAGACAGCGCCAATACCGTCAGGAATTTACACAATTCCACGCCGCGGCGAATCCTCGGCTGCGTTTGGGTGTGAATTTGAATTTGTTCGTTCATAATAAAAAATACTTTACAGCGACGGCAAATTCAACACTTTCATCTGATAAACCACCGATAAAATCGTTACCAGCAAATTCACCACCAGCCCTATGCCTATGGCCAAGTTACTCCACAGACCCGCCTTCATGCTCGCGTCCTCGGCGGCGGCGCGGTTGCCCTGGTTCAGAAACGTGTCTACCCTGGTGGCATACACTATCCCGACCACGCCGAACGGAATGCAACAGCAGACCGTCGCGATAATCGACTTTATCAGGTGGTTCTCGATCTTCCGCGGCTGAGCCGCACGGTCGGCGGCAAGGCGGACGGCGCCGGCGGACGGCGCCGGCGCCGCTACCTGCGCCGCGGCCGCGGGGTCGAACATTTCGGCCCGCACGACCTCCGCTTGGGTCGCGCCGCAGTTTGAGCAGAAGTTGGCCGCCGGCTTAAGCTCGGCGCCGCAATTTGAACATTGACCCATATTAACCCTCCGCCCTGTCTCTTATGTACATGGCAATTGATTCAAAGAACATATCCGAATCCGTCGATACGTTTACAAAAGCCGTATAATTCTTGTTTGAACCCAGCGCTATACGCTCTTTGGAGAGCATTTTTATTACCAGCATCCCCGACGCCGCGTCGTCGACCGCGTTAATGAAGCCGTTTTCGTCGTACATACGCAGGTCGTAGTCGACTATGACCGTAGCCGTCTTATCCGCGTTCTCCCGTATCCATTCGAGCGCGGCCTCCGGATCGGTTACGTGCTTCGCGTCTATTCTCTCCAGCGCCAAACGATCGCGCATCCGCTTTATGAGCCCAATGTCTTCGGTGACTATGAGCACCTGTTTTCCGCTGAGGTCAATGTTCTGGGGGGTGCCGCCGTCGTAGAGCGGGAGCGATATTTTGAACGTTGTTCCCACACCCGCCTTGCTATCCACCTCAATGCCCCCGTGCATATTCTTGACGCAGTAGAGGACGCTTGGAAGGCCTATTCCCGTTCCGGCGCCGCCAAGCTTTGTGGTAAAGAGCGGCTCGAATATCTTTCCGATGAACTTCTCCTCAATGCCCGTCCCCGTATCGATAACGTCTATTCCGATGAACCCGCACCCCTTGCGCTCCGAGCCTACGCAACGCTCTTCGTTGTAGGTTCTGAAGGTGAGGGTGCCGCCGCCGGGCATCGCGTCCCGCGCGTTTAAGCCCAAATTGAGGAAGACGCTCTGTATCTGCGAGTCGCCCCCCAAGACGACCGACCTCTTCGCATCGAGGTCGAGTTCGATGTTTATACTCTCGCTGTTTGGACGCAGAAGCTGCTCCGTCTCCGTCAGTACCTTGTGGATGTCAACCGGGACAAGCTCTTCGCGCTTTTTGCGTATGAACGACATAAGCCGGGCGGTGAGCCCCTGCCCCTTAGCCGCGATATCCGTTATCTTCTCGGCGTAGCCCAAAAGCGGCGCGCCCGCTTTGGCCGCGTCCATCCGCAACAGCGAGGCGTAACCGCTCAGCGCCGTGAGCACATTGTTGAAGTCGTGCGCGATGCCGCTGACAAGCATTCCCACAAGCTCAACCCTCTGCGCCGCCTCAACCTGGGCCTTGAGGTCTTCACGCTCCTGCTCCATCCGCCGCCTCTCGGAGACGTCGCGGCAGATAACAAAGACGAGCGGCGCGGCCTCGGCTGTGACCATTGTGGCGTGCAGCTCCATGACGGACACCGCGCCGCTCTTGTGGGCGCAACGGAGTTCGTACATCACGCTGCCTGCGCGCGGCAACCGCGCCATGACGCGCTCAAAGTGCCCCGCGTCGTCGGGCAGGATGAGGTCGCGCATATTCATTTCGAGCAATTGCTTGCGGCCGTAGCCGATTTGACGGACAGCGGCCTCGTTGCAGTCGACAATCTTACCGTCGCGGTCATGGATGAAGAGAACGTCGCTCGCCAGATTGAAGAGCGTCTTGAAACGCACCGCGCTGCTCAACAGTTCGTCGGAGCGCTTTATGACCTCCTCCTCAAGGTACTCGCGGTAGCGCCGGTTCTCCTCGATGAGTTGCTTTTTCTCGAGGACGCGCAGTACGGACATCTCAAGCACGCCGTAGTCGTAGACGGGCTTGACGATGTAGTCCCAGGCCCCAAGCTTCAGGCACTGCGCCACGTCGTCGAGCGAACTGGTGCCCGATATGACGATGACCGGCGTCTCGGCGGAGTAGGCCTGCACGAACTTCAGAATGTCGAACCCGTCCATCACCGGCATCTTGATGTCGGTGATAACGATGTTCGGCTCGTGCTTCCCGAAGAGCTCGACCCCCTCGCGCCCGTTTCTAGCCTGAACGGCGGAGAAGCCGACGAGCTCCAGGAAATCGCTTATACACTCGCGGGCGTAGTCTTCGTCCTCAATGACCAGGATATTTATCCGGCTTCTGTCTTTGTCGATTGTGGGTTGCATTTTCCTTGCGTCTTCTTTATTTTTTTGCCTCTGTTTACTTTATTTTTCCGGCATCCTGGTATCTTTTGGGCTTAATATTAATCTTTATCGTATTAATATAGTAGCTAATATTCGGCGCCGATGAGGTTTTAATATAATTTATGCGCGGGCGGATTGCGGCTCAAAAAACGCTTTTGAAAATATTTTTGATTTTTGTGACCGAAATATTATATTATAGGATGTTTGCTCTACCGTAAAGGTAACGTTATGACCGCGAAAACAGCCAAAGACTACATCGCCCTCGCGCTCGACAACACCGGCGACGCGGACGTTTTGAAAGGCTTTATCGTCGATACGGCCGAATATGTCGGCGTCTACAAACTCGGCTTGGAGCAGTTCACCCGTTTCGGGCCGAAAATATTGGATTCGGTCAGAGGCGCCGACCGGAAAATCTTCCTGGACCTGAAATTCCACGACATCCCGAACACCGTCGAAAAGGCCGTGCGGGCGGCCTGCGAACACGGGGCCGACTACCTGACCATACACACGCAGGGTGGAGTGGAGATGATGATTGCGGCGTCCGTCGCGACGGCGAGGGCGGCGCACCGTCCCAAAATCCTCGGCGTTACCCTCTTAACCAGCATAGACCAAACAATGCTCAACGGCGACTTGGGCGTTCCGTTGCCTACCGGCAAGTATGTCCTGCACTTAGCCCAAAAAGCCGTCATAGCCGGCATAGACGGGTTAGTCTGCTCGGCGGCTGACCTCGAGATGATAAAACCGGCGATACCTCACGACTTTGATATCGTCACCCCCGGAATACGCCCCGCCGGCGCCGACGCGGACGACCAAAAGCGGGTGGCCACGCCGGAGTGGGCCGTCAAAAACGGCGCGACTCTCTTAGTTATAGGAAGACCGATAACAGGGGCAGCATCCCCCAAAAAAGCGGCGGAAGATATCGCCAAACGCGTTGAATCGGCATTATGACAACGCGCCGGCGTATGTGCCGATTTTCGCGAAAGATTTTGATTCTTGAAACCGAATATTATATTATGGTTATATGCGGTACAAACAAACGGGTTTTTCACCCGCGCTCCCGCCCGCGCCTTATACTTTATTGAACGGGATTTTACAGGTTAAAAAATGCAAAACATTTTAGTCACCGGCGCGACCGGCTTTATCGGCCAGCATTTAACAAGAAAACTGCTCGACATCAACGGCGGCCGCTCCGTACGCGCCGTCTCTAAAGACGATTCGGGTTCCGGTTCCAAGTTATATTTTTTCCGCGACGACGAGGCAGACTCGAAAAAAGCCGACATAGCCGACCGCGAGTCAATATCGGGCCTTATGGACGGAATCGACATCGTCTATCATCTCGCCGCCATATCGCGGAACGACATGAGCAAGACGTGGGAGGATTTTTACGCCGTAAACGTTCAAGGCACCGTAAATCTTTTGGAAGAAGCGAAAGCCGCCGGCGTCAAACGGTTCGTTTTTGTAAGCACCGTCGAGGCCGCCGGCTTCGGGGACGGAACGTCACCCAGAAGAGAGACCGACCCGCCGAATCCGGCGAACAACTACGGCAAAAGCAAACTACTGGCGGAACGGCAGGTGTTGTCCGGGGCGTGGCCGATGGAGTGTACCGTGCTGCGGCTGCCGATGATTTACGGGCCGGGCACGTTTCTTATCGTCCCGAAACTGTTCGGCATGGTAAGACGCGGGTTCTACCCGATGTTCGGCGGCGGTTCCGCGAAAATGGAGTTTTGCTACGTGGATAACGCCGTTGACGGGATTATTTTAGCGGGGGAAAAGAAGGAATCGACGGGGGAACTCTTTTATGTTTCCGACGAACGGCCGTACTCAATAAGGGAAGTCGTATCGGCCATCGCCGAAAGTTCCGGGAAAAAGGTTCTATTTATCCGCATCCCCGTTTTCGCGGCGAAGTTTTTAGGATTATGCTGGGAAATAGCGGCGAAGATTCTGCCCTTTCCGCCGATTATCTCGAAATACTCAAGAAAACCGTTTTTCTCCAGAGAGACCGTGTTTTGGACGACAAGAGACGTTAATACCGTTTCCACGGAAAAGATAAAAAGCGCGCTCGGATATTCCCCGGCGGTCGACATTAAAGAGGGGACGCGCAGAACGGCCGAGTGGCTCAATCAAAATTATTTTAATTCGACGCGTCAATAGGATAACAGCCATGTCAAATAAAGATAAAATAAGGACGCTGCTGTTCTCATCCGCTCCGATTCGCGAATTTCTGTTTTTTATTTTCAGAAAAAAAGTCTATCGGAAATCCGTTGATAAAAAATTATCCGCGCTTCTCAACGGCAATCACAAACTAAGCGAAAAAAAAATTGACGGCCTTGTTGTCTCATTAACATCTTTTCCGCAGCGAATCGCGGAAGTCAAATACGCGGTATATTCGCTGCTTACTCAGACGGTACGCCCGGAAAAAATCATCCTTTGGCTCGCCGAAAGCCAATTTCCCGATAAGGAACCGGATTTACCTGATGAACTGCCGGCTTTAAAAAAATATGGATTTGATATCTGCTGGTGCGAAGATTTACGTTCGTACAAAAAACTCATACCGGCCCTTGAGCGCTTTCCGAATCACTTCATCGCGACAGCCGACGACGATATATATTATAATAAAAAGTGGCTTGCGCGATTGTGGGAATCACATCTCAAAAATCCCGATTGCGTTATATGCCACGCGGCCAAAACAGTCGAATTCGGCGCGGACGGGGCGGTCATCCCGTTTACGGAATGGAAGCGCAATACGAAAGACGGCCGCCGGCCGCGCCTAAACGTCCAGCTCGGCGCCGGCGGCGTACTGTACCACAAAAAATATTTACACGAAGACGTCTGCCGAAAAGAGCTGTTCACGCGCCTCGCGCCGTATGCCGACGACCTTTGGTTTTACTTCATGGCGCTGCTTCGCGGCACTCCCGTCCGCGTCGCGGAAAATTCATGCGCCGGCGTGAAATACGTCAACCCCTACCGTGAATACGGCTTTGAGGACGGTTACACGCTACTGACGGACAACGTCAACAACGGGGGCAACGACCGCCAGTTCAAAAATCTGATTGAACATTATAAATCCGGCTTACCGGCTCAATTCGGCAAAGAGCCGTATTCCCGGCAGAGATAGCCGTAAAAGGTGAGCTCGTTGTTTTTCGTATATTCTTTGAAATTTTCCTTGTATGTCAGTTTATGAAAACGTATTTCTTCACAGATAGATTTATATTCGCCATCATCGTATTGCAAATTCATGCGGTAGTACAAATCATAACATCCCCGCTTTGCGAAAGACACGGCGTCAATCAAGCCTTTAACTTGCGCTATGTTGTTGTAAGCGCAATCAATAGAAGCGCTTAGTAAATGATAATCTATCAGCTTGGTTTCGTTTTTCCAATAATCAATAAAAATATCCCTCAAAAAACACATTAAAACATTGCCCGGATAACGGCAATATAACAAAGATATGAAATACAACATAGAAGCGTACCCGCCGCAACCGTTGTTCCATTTCGGCGTCCAAAACGGCATCCCGTTAAATTCCGGCAACCCGCCCGACACATAGAGCGTCGCGTCAACCCACAGACCGCCGTGCCTACTCAACAAAAAAACGCGGATAATATCGCTAAACTGTATATTGTGTATTATGTTTTCTTTGTGTTTTTCAATTATATAATCGGGAAGAACCGCATACTCTCGATAGTTGTCGAAAGTTATAAAATTAATTTTATGCCCGTCGGCGTTTTTCAGAAGCGACGCGTAACATATCTTTACCGCAGGCGGCATATTTTCCTCCCCCTGAAACCAGCAAAACCACACCGGGTACTTTTCCACACCGCCCGTGGATTCCGCAGAGTTTGCGCCGCTCTCGGCGGGAACGGCGGGATTGCCGTACTTTTCGAAAATATGCCCGTAGCGCTTTTTCAAGTAGGCCATGGTCTTTTTCCGTCTGTTTCTATCGGATGCCGCAAATACCCTCCGAACCGCGTCCCGAAGCGCGGTGTTACCTTTCAGGAACGTTTTCAACCGAAAAATAAATTTATTCATTATTTCCTCCCAAACCGCGTTGAAAAGATTATTTGTAGAGTATAATATAATATTTAGTGAACCGACATGATTTTTTTTGTATGAAAATAATTATTTTTTATGGCGCCGTCGAATATTATATTTGCGTTAGGGCGTCATTCTGTCCGGTTTTTTATTATATTTATAAGAGTTTGGGATGAACCATGGACGAAACTGAGCGTAAGAAGCCGTTGCCGGTAGGCCAATCTTTCTTCGACCGCGTGGTCGAGGACGGGTCTTACTATGTCGATAAGACGCTGTTTATCAAAGACCTTTTGGATAGAAACATCACGGTTACCCTCTGCACCCGCCCGCGCCGGTTCGGCAAGACGCTAAACCAGACGATGCTCAAATGTTTTTTCGAGGACAATGCGCCGTTGCCCGTCCCCGGCGGAGGCGCAAGAAAAGACACGCGGACGCTGTTTAACGGGTTGAAGATAGAGGCGGCCGGGGAGCGCTATTTGGAGCATCAGGGGAGGTATCCGGTCATCTTCCTGAGTTTTAAGGAGGGGAAGATGGCTAACTTTGAAAGTTCGTACCGTATGTTGAAAGACGAACTTGCCAAAGAGTTTGACCGGCATCGTTACGCCTGCGAAAAAATATCAAGTGTGAAAAAACAGGCGTTGTTTGAAAAATTGGCCGATGGAGAGGGGTCAAGCGGCGATTATTCCAAATCACTACTGTTTCTTTGCGAGTGCTTGGAGAATTACCACGGTAAAAAAGCCATAATCTTGATAGACGAATATGACGTTCCGTTGGAAAATTCATGGACGCGCGATTTTTATCAGGAAATGACAGATTTCATCCGTCCGCTCATGAGCAGCACGTTCAAGGATAACCCGTGCCTGCAATTTGCGGTAATAACCGGATGTCTGCGGGTTTCCAAAGAGAGTATTTTTACCGGACTCAACAATTTAGATACGGCGTCGGTACTCAACAACGCTTATTCCGCATATTTCGGGTTTACGCAGGACGAAGTTGACGTAATGCTCAATTACTACGGTCTTGACGCCAAGAAACGGATTGTCCGGGATTGGTACAACGGTTATCTGTTTGGGAACACAGAGGTCTATAACCCGTGGAGTTGCCTGAAATCCATATCGTCCTGGATTGACGACGTAAACGAATACCCCCAACCCTATTGGGTAAACACCAGCGGCAATGACCTCATTCGCGATATAATAGGCAAGATGAACGCCGAGGCTAAAGCCGGTTTAGAGACACTGATGGCCGGCGGGACAATTTCGGCAGCGGTTGATGAATATGTAACTTACGGCGACCTGTTTAATAATGCCGACAATATTTGGAATTTTCTGCTTTTCACCGGTTACCTGAAGAAAGCAGGGAAATCGGTTGATAGCTGGGAAAGAATCGTCGTTGAGGCTAAAATCCCAAACAAAGAAGTAAACATTATATTTGATACAAAAATCCGGGAATGGTTTGAGGGCTACATAAAAGAGAAAGACCGCAAAGAACTCTTCAACGCCATTCTAAGCGGCGACACCGAAACCGTCGAAAGCGAACTGTCCGAGATTCTCGTGGAATATGTAAGTTATATGCACAGCGTGGAGAGCAATTACCACTCTTTTACAAACGGGGTGCTATCGGGGCTGGCCGGTTACACGGTAACATCCGAAGGCGAGAGCGGGGAGGGGCGCTGCGACTTGGTGCTGCACAGCAGGGTAGCCGGAAAAAACGGCAAGGCGGTTATATTTGAGTTTAAGGTAGCCGCCAAAGAGGATGGTTTGGAAACGGCGTGCGAAAAAGCCATGAAGCAGATAGAGGAAAAAAGGTATGCCGCAAAATGGGAGAGCAATGGTTATAAAAACATTATCAAATACGGGCTAGGTTTCTACAAGAAGAGATGCAAAGTAATGAAAGGCGAAACCGGCAAGGAATCATGACAAAAGAGGCCTTAATCCCGAAAACCATCCACTACTGCTGGCTGAGCGGCGAGAAGATGCCCGCCGATGCCGTAAAATGCATTGACAGTTGGAAAAGACATATGCCGGAATATACTCTTGTTTTATGGGATATGAATAAATTTGACATCGACTCCCACCGGTTCGTAAAGGAAGCCTGTTCGGCGAAAAAGTGGGCTTTCGCGTCCGACTACATAAGGCTCTACGCGCTATATACCGAAGGCGGAATATATCTTGATACCGACGTTTTTGTGAAAAAGAGTTTTAACGATTTTTTGGGGAACGATTTCTTTTCGGGAATCGAATATCACGAAAACCGCGTCAAAAACGGCAAACACCTGCTAAATAAAGACGGAACGTTAAAAAATAAAAACAACGATGACATATTCGCGCACGGCATACAGATACAGGCCGCTATCATAGGAAGCGTGAAAGGGCACCCGTTTATAAAGTCGTGCCTTGACTGGTACGGCGATAAGCATTTTGACCCGGATATATGGACACGCTTCGAGAAGTTCGTATCACCGTGCATTTACGCGCACATCGCGACGGAATACGGATTTCGCTATAAAAACGAATTTCAGAAATTAAACTGCGGGATGACAGTATACCCGAACACGTTCTTCGCCGGAAACCGGACGCAATCGGTAAAAGAGACATACGCCGTGCATCGCTGCGACGGTTCGTGGCGCCGTACGCGGTACAAAATATTACGAAAATTGCGAAATAACCGGTTTTTAAGAATAATATTCGGCAAGAAAAAACTTGAACGATAGGAACCTATAAGATGCATAATACCGCCGATAACGAATTACAAACGACAACGATACCTAAAACGATACATTACTGCTGGCTCAGCGATGAAAAGATGACATCCGATACCATAAAGTGCATCCGAAGCTGGAAACGATGTATGCCGGAGTACGAGTTTGTCTTATGGGACGGCCAAAAATTCGATATCGACTCCCATATCTTCGTAAAAGAGGCCTGTCAGGCAAAAAAATGGGCGTTCGCCTCGGATTATATTCGATTATACGCTTTGCATACGTGCGGCGGCATATATCTTGACACCGATGTTTATGTGTTGAAGAGCTTCAACGACCTTTTGGAGAACGGTTTTTTTTCCGCCATTGAGTTTTACAAAGAAAACGCCGGAAAGAATATTGAGTTCATAAATGAAGACGGTTCGTTAAAGAAACTTTCGGCATCCGCTTTTGCCGATGAAACGCGGTCGCAAACGACTTTAACGGGCTGCATAAATGGATTACAAATACAAGCCGCCATGATGGGCGGCGTAAAGGGACATCCTTTTTTAAGAGCATGTTTGGATTGGTACGACGGTAAACATTTTATTTTGGAAGACGGCACCTGTCTTGATAACATAATATCGCCCGAAATCTACGCCCATATCGCGACGGGATACGGATTCCGCTACAAAAACGAACTCCAGAAATTGAAATATAACATGACCGTTTATCCGTACACTGTGCTGGCCGGAAACGTGGAACAAGCCGCGGAAGACACTTACGCCGTCCACCTCGGCCGCGGAAGCTGGCGGAACAGGTCGCTTGCGGCGCGTATAATATTGAGTTTAAAGAGGAACCCCATTGTAAGAAGGCTGTTCGCCCACACAAAAAG
This sequence comes from Chitinispirillales bacterium, assembly GCA_031283085.1. Taxonomy (GTDB): domain Bacteria; phylum Fibrobacterota; class Chitinivibrionia; order Chitinivibrionales; family Chitinispirillaceae; genus GUT77. The sequence goes on from JAITCM010000039.1 coordinate 18,081, forward strand.
CTCCGAAAAATATAACCGCCTCATCCGCTGACCGGCCATGAGCCATAAGGTTACGCGGAAATCATTTCATCCTCGCCCTCACTCCAAATTGGATGAATTCAATATCGGCCCCAAAAACAATTTTGGCAAGCCAATACTTCGGCAAATGGCGTTTATAGACTTTTATCGGGTTTATCCCCTTCATCATTTCAATTTCAAATCCGTTTTCATTCAGTAAACGAATAATACTCTTCTTCGTAAAAAATCTTAAATGAGTTATATCTAAAATTCCGGAATTTACGTATTTCCAATCCTTATGAATAAGCAATTCGCCCAAGTTCAGGTAATAACGAACATTGGGAATAGAAAGTACGATAAAGGCATTTATCGTCATTTTCTTTTTTATGGACTGCAAAAAATTCCACGGTTGTTCCAAATGCTCAATAATATCGTTTGCTATTACCATATCAAAATAGTTATCGGGAACTTCATTTGCTACATTGTCATATAACCCGACAAGAACTTTATCCATTCGGGTTCCGGCGACTTTTGCCGCCTCTTCAAACGGTTCAACTCCCCAATATTCGCAGGGCTTGCTTTTCACAATCGGCGCGAAATTTCCGACATTGCAACCTATTTCCAAAACCTTGGAATAAGCGCCGGGCAGAAATTGAGCCATTTCCGGTCTTTTAGATATGGCATACATCAACTCGGATTTTTCGTTAATCATCGTCAACATACCTCGTCAATTAAATATTTTGTTTCTTTCAAACCCGTAATAGTCATTTCTTTTTGCCTTAAAAAGCGCCGCGTTTTCTCTCCTGATGCCTCTATAGCTCCATAAGCCGCACAACGCGTCCCATTTGGCTTTAAAGTAAAGAGAGGGACTTTTCGGTTTGGAAAACGACTCCTTAAACGTATGCCACTCATTCGACAGAATATACGGCAGACGCTTTAATATGTCTTTAATCGGGATGTTTTTATACAAAAACCAAACGCGGTTTCGCGCCAATAAATAAAATTGATGACCGCCGATTTTTTTAAAACTAAACCCGTTCATGTGGTACACGACCGCGTCAGGGGCGTACACGCAACGCCACCCCCGCAAAAAGGCGCGCATACAAAAATCCGTCTCTTCCATATAACCGAAGAAATTCGCGTCATACCCGCCCAATGCCCTAAAAACCCCCGCCCTGATAACAGCCGAACCGCCGTTCGCGCTGATAACATATCCTGACTTCGATAATAAGCCGCCGTCTTGATACGCACTTCCCTCGGCAAACGGCATAAAAACAAGGTCCTTAGTTATATAATGATAAAGCCCGTCCACTTTGGTGCGGTCGTAATAATTCATCTGCCGGCAGCTCACAATCCCGACCGTCCCGTCTTCAAGCAGCATCAGCGGCATATCAAGCCACGACGGCTCCGCAACCATGTCGTTATTCAACGTGGCGATGAACTCCCCGGCGGCGTTCTCAAACCCGATATTTACCCCGGCGGCAAACCCGACATTTTTCTCAAGCCGAACCACCTTTGCCCCGCTGCAGATTTTGCGGACAACGGCAACCGACCCGTCGGTTGAAGCGTTGTCCACAACAACTATTTCAATATCCTTGTGATTGAGTCCAAGAAGACTCCGCAGACACTCCGGCAGCACCTCCGCGCCATTCCAATTGACGATTATTATTGATACGAGAGACATCGTAACGCCTTTTTATAAAAAATACGGTATTTTAAAGCAAAACTTTGAAATACCGTAAAAATATGACCCCGGCCGCCCATATAACGTCAATACGAATTGACGTTTAATTTCGGCCGCCGAATCGTTTATCCAACTTTTCGCAAATGTCGGTCCAATCAAATCGTTTGCTATACGCCACAATCTTCTCAAAATTAACGCAAATATCGATACGACCGTCAATGATTCTCTTCAAAACATCTCTTAAATCATCAACGTCTCGAATTTTATAGCCGAATTCATTTTTATTCGTTATATCGTCAAAACTAATTACCGGAGTAGATATTATTTCACAACCGAAATAAAGCGAATCCGACATCGCTATACAAAAACTTTCGGACGGCGACGTCAAACAAAAAGCTTTCGCCTTTCCATACCACGAATAGAGTTCTTTTCTATTGCTTATGGCGCCGGTGAATATTACCTTTTCTATAAGTTGCGGGTTTTGTGAATAAAAAGCTTTGATTTCTGAATCAAAAGAATGTTCTATCGGACCGATAAAGGCAAACTTCCAATCTTTCATTTCCAAACCGTTCAATGCGTTAAGCATCATTTGATTGTTCTTTTCTTTTATTCCTATTCTGGCAACCGTTATAATCAAATTCTCTTTGTCGGTTTTTTGCGAATGCTCAACCCCCAAGCTTTTCAGAAATTTAAAGTCTATGCCGTTGGGTATATGGATAATCTTATTCTTTCTTTCCGGAAAACTCAGTTTATACGCGTTAAACGCGTTATAAGTTTCGGTCGATATTAAATCCAGACTTTTCTCGAATATTTTTCTGACTATTGTTTTAAACGACTTTTTTAACGATATTATAAAGTTCAACTTATATTTTTTCTCTTCCGCAGCGTAATGACCCGCGTCCAATTTCAAATACACAAACCCTTTTGGGTTTAGCAGTTTATACGCGAAAGCCGTGAGTCGGGACACGACGGTATTGTGGTAGAACTGGATGACGTCTATATTTTTCGCGTTTTTTATCAAAAAAAGCAAATAGCTTAGAATATAAAACGTTCTCTTATCGTCGGATTGCAAATACTTTATAGGTTTGATTTTTATTATCTTTAAAAATCGCAGCACATATTCATTGGCGAACTCCTGGCCGATATCGTGGCAAACCAGATATGAGTCATATTTGTAATCTCTTGCCAAGACATACGGAATAGAGCCCACATCTTTTGTCAGATGCATATCTAACGCCTCAAATATTAACACGTATGTTTTGTTTGCCTTGTTTTTTTTGATTTTTTGCATTATTTATTCCTAATGTCGATTTTTAGCAGCCATCGGCAGGTATTTCCGATTTCTTCAAATCTCAGCACAAACATCATAATAAGCATCACACTTAGGAAAATAATAAAATCGACGGTGATTTTCAACACGTCGGTCAACGGGGGCAGAAAACTGTTTATGCCCCAAAGCGCCAAAAAAGAAGACGCGTAGAGCCCGCATAAACGCAATATCATGGAAAAATGACTTTTATTAAAAAAACCGGACGCGCACACCAGCGCAAAGCCGCTAAGAATATGCCATACCGCCCATGACAAAGCAAGGCCCTGTATCCCTCGCTTGTACGCAAACAATACGTTGCATATTAAGATTGCGGCTTGATTCAGCAGCGTAATTATTGAAACGACGAGTCCTTTTGACTGCGCCACCAACACTTGTGAAAAAATTATGTAATGCATAACGCCCAATAAGCCGAATCCGAAAATCATAACGACCGCGCCGAACGTGTGTATCTCCCGTACCGATATCTTCGCGGCGAACAGCACGTTCCCTAATTCTACCGGCAGAAAAACCATACAAAAGACGCACGGCGCAAACACTATGAAAATAAATCCATAAAAAGACGATAATTCATGTGTAAAATCAGCGGTGTTTTTGTTTGCGCAGTGCTTTGCCAGCGCCGGAGATAAAATGGACGCGGCAACGCTGAAAATAACACCTTGCGGCACGGATAACAGTTTTTGGGCATAATCCAATATCGCGACGTTTCCTATACCCGCACCCATGCTTATTTTTTTCTCAAAAACAGTGATGATTTGACCTATCCCGTACGCGAACATAAACGGTAACGCCGCCCAAAAATACGGCTTGGCCCCGCCGATATCCGCAATACGCAAACTTATCAAACCGGGAATTTTTTTTCGTACAATAAACACCAATACCGCCGTCAGTAAAACAGCGCTCGTATAGCTTGAAAAAACCAGCGCGAATATTCCTATTTTATTATACAGCAGAACTACAATAACAATATTGATAACATTTGAAAATAACGCCGAAATTTCAGGAATAAAATATATATTGAAACAATTTAACGTTTGTGTCCAAAACGCGGACAATTGTGTAAAGAATATTATCGGCAAAGTTATTCTTATTAACGTTACCAAGCGTAACGAGGTATGGCTCAACTGAGCGCCTAAAAAAAACTCCGCGATGGTCTTTGCGTTAATCTCTCCCAATACTATAATTACTATCGATATCGCGGAAATACAAAAAATGGCGGCCCGTGCGGATATCACGGCCTTTTCCAATCCCAATGTTTCCCTTATGTGAACGAATTTAGCCCTGAATATCTCGTTCAACGAACCGTAGACAAGCATAGGCAGTACGGTTACAACAGACATCGCCACCACAAAGAAATCTCTATCCCTGGACGCCCCAAAGTATCTGGCTACCGCCAATAACGAGGCAATCCCCAAAAAAAGCCCCATTGCACGGAGCGCTACCAACAATAGATATTTTTCTTTGCCGACCATGACTCACTTTTGACCCTTTAAATACGCAGCACCCGTATTCGCCGTTTTATCCGATGCCGCGAACAACGCGACGCCTATCAGGGAAAAATACACAAACATCAGCGAGTAACTCACAAGCGCGCTGTCGACGAGACCATGCATTGAAAACGCCGTTACCGCAAACACTACGGCATAAATCGCGCCGCCGCCTTTATTTCCGCGAACGAGGCAGATTAGCACCGCGGCATTGAAAACAATCCATCCAAGTAGCCCCGGCATCCCCCATCCCAGCCAAATCTCGGCAAAAATATTGTGACTTGACATAGTTCTACCCTTATCAAACCCCGTAAGAAAACCGGAACCGTATTCGAATTTTGCCAAACTGAAATTATTCATGCCTATTCCAAAAAAGAAATAATTATCTTTCAATACCTTAAAGGCCGAGCGCAGCATTTCAACCCGCCCCATATTTGACAGCATATCATTAAAATTCGGGTGAAGCATCCGCCCGATAATGTTGCGGCCAAAAGCAAAATACCCTATAACGGAGCCTGATAGAACGCCGAATAATAATTTTTTTGACCGTTTACACCAAATACAATACGCAGCCATTATTGCGATTCCGGGGATACTGCCGCGCGTTGCCGTCATTAATATCACGCAAGCGTAAATTGACGAAAGCACATACATCAATACTTTTTTCACAATGCTTCGCTTTTCGTAAAGCGCCGTAAAAAAGGCGCACGGTAACGCCAAATCAAGATACGACGATATCATATTGGGATTTATGCCACAGATATAGCCAAACCGTTCCTTAAAAATATAGTTAACGTGCCCTTTCGCCGAATAATTGGCAAGAACAAAACATATAAAGACAATACCGGAGGCCGCTATGTAAAATATCAGTCTTTCCATATCCAGGAGTTTTAATTTTAACAAAAAAAATACCTCATACGCTACCGTAAACCCGAGTAAAAAATAGATGTCAAAGCGTACGGCATGATATTTCGATTCCCCATAGTTCGTAATCGTCACATAAACCAGCGATACTATCCAACCCGACAGCAATAAAATCAACGATTTATATTGCGGAACGCTAATCAATTCGCTTAAGCGCGTCTTTGCGTTGAGCACAACAGGAAAAAATATCAGACTTATTATCGTTACATACAGCGACAATTGCAAAAAATACGACGCGGTAAACTGAATGAAAAAGAAAATGTATATCGACCGTTTTACAGCATCTCCCGCCAATATGACGACTGACGCCGCGAAGAAAAACATCGCTCCGGCAAGCACAACATACCAGCCGAATCTCCCCACACACAACACCGAAAATACAGAGAGCGAAACAGACAACATCAGCGCCGTGGCCCACCCCGACCTAAACATTGCCGCACTTGTCCGAACTGAGTTTAGCACAAAAGTCAACCCTGCTTAATTGTATTTAACGGCACTAACGAATATAGTCCATCCCCACAACTTTCCCACCGTAATTCCCGAAACCCCAAAATATTTTTCATAATATACTATTTATCCGCCCCATAACGCAAATTATGGAGACTGTTTCAAATTTTGCGTAAATGTTTGTCCGGCTCATGGATGTCGGAATCAACGTCATTGCGGGGTCGGCTTCGCCTCAATAAACACGGTGACCCGCAACTTGTTTATCACAGGCGTTCCTTATATTAATATACTATTTATCCGCGGCGCAGCGCAGAATTATATTATTTTGATTTTTATTATTCGATTTCGGCCTTTAATTCGGAACAGGACGGCACAATATATGCGATATCCGGATACTGCCTCCGCGAAGAACACCGGCGCGGCGATAACGGCCGCCTTTTGGATACTGACGACCGCGTATGTCGCGCTCTGCGCGATGCCGGCAAAGACCTTCGTCGGAGCCTCCCATCCCGCCGTCCGCCACATCGGGCGCTTTGACAGACGCCACCCGCAATACGTCCGCTTCGACTGGCCGGGGGTCGCCGTCGAAACCCGCTTCGAGGGCGCCTCCTGCGATATCCTGCTTCGCGGCGACGGCGGACTCTACGACGTTTCCGTCGACGGCGTTCTCACGGTGCGGCGCTTTGACACCCTGGAAACCGCGCATACGCTCGCGTCGGGGCTTGCCGACTCCATACACAGCCTGCGGATTGTCAAGCGCACCGAGGGACTGCGCGGACAGGTCGTCACTTTTAAAGGCTTTTACGTTGACGCCGGCAAGTCGCTCCTCCCCCCGGTCGGCACCGTGCCCGCGCGCAGGGTCGAGTTCATCGGCGGGTCGAACCTGCTGGGCTTCGGCGTGGAAGCGGATACCGTGTGGTGCGACACGCCGTACAACTACTCCAACGTCTCCCTCTCTTTCGGGGCCGTGGCCGCAAGAGAGGTCGGCGCCGAATACCGCGTACTGGCGGTCTCCGGCAAAGGGCTGGTGCGGAACTGGAGGTCGCCGTACATCGCCGCGACGCGGCCCTTCGAGCCGCTATACCGCCTTGCGGTGAAGAACGACCCCTCCTCCGTCTGGAACTTCAAGTCGTGGGTTCCGCAGGTGGTGGCTATATGCTTTGGGACGAACGACTTTTCAACGTACCCTTACCCGACCAGGACGCTGTTCGTCGAAAGCTACAAAAAATTTTTGGACGGCGTAACGGCGCGATACCCCGGCGTGCAGATTGTTTGCGTAACATCGGCAAGGGAACCGGTGCGGACGTATGTGCGCGAAATGGTTGAACAGGAACGGGAAGAGGGGAACGAAAGGATACATTTTTACTCGTTTGGGGAGGTACCGAAGAGGCAGTGCGGGTGCGACTGGCATCCTAACGCGGGAGCCCAAGAAAAAATCGGGAGGGAACTAGCGAAAGTTATTGGGCCGTTGTTTGGGGACTAAAGCCTTTAAAATCAAATTCAAAATCAAAATCAAATTCGTTTAAGGGGAGGGCTACGATAAACAGCGCCCCACTGGGGCGCATCGCTCCCTCGCTACATAAAAACGGGCGATAAAACCAGCCCGTTTTTATTCCGCTACCCACCCTACGGGGGGATAAAGCCCCCCCGTAACGCCCCCCGTAAACAAGCGCCGCTTACGCGTCGCAACGTCAACATCAACGTCAAAATCAGTCCACAACTTCAAAGTCAGCATCTACCGCGCCGCTCTTTTTATCTCCGCCGCCATCCTGCTTGGGCTGGTCCGACGGCGACGGGCCGGGTTGCGGGCCCGACTGCGGGCCGGCGGCTTCGGGACCGGCCTTTTTATACATCGCTTCGGCCATCGCGTGGCTTGCCTTCATCAGGGCGTCCAAACTGGACTTCATCGCCCCGTAATCCGTTCCTTTGGCCTTCTCCTTCAAGTCGTCTAACGCTTTTTGGACGTCGGCCCTGTCGCCGTCGGATATCTTGTCCCCCACCTCCGACAGGGTCTTTTCCGTTTGGTATATCACCTGGTCGGCCTGATTCTTTACCTCAATGCGCTCTCTCTCCTCCTTGTCGGCGGCGGCGTTGGACTCCGCCTCTTTGACCATACGCTGGATGTCGCCTTCGGATATGCCGCTGGAGGACTCTATCCTTATCTGCTGCTGCTTGCCGGTGCCGAGGTCCTTGGCGCTCACATTCAGGATACCGTTGGCGTCTATGTCGAAGGAAACCTCTATCTGCGGGATGCCGCGGGGAGCGTGCGGGATGCCCACCAGGTCGAACTTGCCCAAAAGCCTGTTGTGGGCGGCCATCTCACGCTCACCCTGGTAGACCATTATCGTAACGGCGTCCTGATTGTCCGAGGCGGTGGAGAAGACGTTGCTCTTCTTTGTGGGAATGGTCGTGTTGCGCTCGATGAGCTTGGTCATCACGCCGCCGAGTGTCTCGAGACCAAGAGACAGCGGGGTGACGTCAAGGAGCAACACGTCTTTGACGCTCTGGTCGCCGCCCAGTATGGCGCCCTGGATGGCGGCGCCTACGGCCACCACCTCGTCGGGGTTGACGCCCTTGTTGGGGACCTTGCCGAAGATTGCCTCCACCTTGGCCTGAACGGCGGGCATCCTCGTGGCGCCGCCGACCAATATCACCTCGTCGATTTCGGAGGCGCTCAGTTTCGCGTCGGAGAGCGCCTTCTTGCAGGGCTCTACCGTCCGCTCTATCAGCTTCGACGCCAATTGTTCCAGCTTGGCGCGGGTGATGGTCATATCTAAATGCTTGGGGCCGCTCGAATCGGCGGTGATGAACGGCAGGTTGACGTTGGCCTGCATCGCGGACGAGAGCTCCACCTTGGCCTTTTCCGCCGCCTCTTTGAGCCTCTGCAACGCCATCCGGTCGTTACGCAGGTCGATTCCGTTTGACACCTTGAACTCATCGGCTATGTGGTCTATGAGCACCTCGTCGAAGTCGTCGCCGCCCAAATGGGTGTCGCCGTTTGTGGACTTGACCTCGAAAACGCTGTCGCCGATTTCGAGGATGGATATGTCGAAAGTACCGCCGCCGAGGTCGAAAACGGCAATCTTTTCGTTCTTCTTCTTGTCGAGCCCGTAGGCGAGCGACGCCGCGGTGGGTTCGTTGATGATGCGCCTGACGTTGAGACCCGCTATTCTGCCGGCGTCCTTGGTCGCCTGACGCTGCGCGTCGTTGAAGTAGGCCGGCACGGTGATAACCGCCTCGGTGACCGGCTCGTTCAAGTAATCCTCGGCGGCCTTCTTGAGATACTGCAGCACCATCGCCGATATCTCCGGCGGCGAGTAGTCGTGGTCGAGTATCTTGACCTTGACCGGGTCCTCGGCGCCGCCGACCACGCTGTAGGGCACGCGCTTCTCCTCGGACTGCACCTCGCTGTGCCGCCGCCCCATAAACCGCTTTATGGAGTAAACGGTGTTCTCCGGATTGGTCACGGCCTGCCGCTTGGCTATAGCGCCGACAAGGCGCTCACCGGCTTTGGTAAAGCCCGCTATGGAAGGCGTGGTACGCCCCCCCTCGGAGTTGGGAATGACCACCGGCTTCCCGGCCTCCATGACTGACACACACGAATTGGTCGTTCCTAAGTCAATACCGATGATCTTGCCCATAATCCCTCCTGTGTATTTTTTTATTTTTTGTTTTTTGCGCCGTTGATAAACCAATGTCCTTATGATTCTATAATCAAATATCGTGCCATTGTGAAAAACCGCGAAATTTGCGGTTTAAAGGGGGGTAGCTTTGTTGTGGATATGTTATATTGATACGAATTGACGGATAGTGTTTCAAATTGAAACAAAAAAACAAGGCGCCGTATCTGCCGATTTACCTCGGCATAAACCGTATTTTGCCTTGAGCCATAACCCTGCCCATCGTTTCAACTCTCCAAATCAGCGCTTGGGAGGCGGCGTTCGGGTTCGCGTTGACCGTTGTTTGCGTTCCGCGCAGGCGCGTGGTTCGCACCAATCTTCCGCGGCTGTCGAAAATTTTCAAAATTGCCGTTTGCTCGCCGCCTAAATTATATTTCAGCGTCCCGCGGTTATCAAACTTGAACGCCATTGCCCCGTTCTTCGCAACGGTTGGAACTCCGCTCGCGACAGGCGTTGTCCCCTCGCCATCTTCCGGCAGAGGCCTGAATCTGTTCGCGTTCGCCGGGGTAGCGGTTCTGATCCAGTCCCACCAATAGCGGATCTGCCACGTGTCGTACTCGTTGATGGCCTTGGCATTGGTACCCTGCCACATGAAGCTGCGCAAGTCTCCCTGCCCGAAGACGCTGCCGTCGGACGCGGCGGGCGGCTTGTCAACGCCTACCGCGCCGTAGAAGTCGTACAGCCCGAACCCATGCCCTATTTCGTGCAACAGGACGCCCGACCCCGCACCGCCGCTCTTTGCCGCGGATATGACGGCGGTCGAAGGCAGGCGCTGCCCCCACCAACTGCCGTGCCCCGCCGCGCCGAAGTCATACTCCGTGCACCACAAATACAGGTCGACACGGGCGTATGGGTCGCCGCCATATTGATAATCCATGTTTCTCTTTATTGACGCCAGGTTATTTACCCTGGTCATCGCAACGGGCGCGCTCGCTATAAGGTTGCGAGGATGGTCGGCGGATGCCGGGCCGGGATTATCATACGTATTGTTTACCCATACCGCTTCGTTCGGCTGCCTGTCGAGAATTTTGGCGCCATCGCTGACCGCCCACCCCGAAACTTTCACGGAGATTTCCTGAAAGGGCCAGCCCTCCATGCCGATAATCGGGCGCATCCACTCATTGACCGCCTCGTGAAGCATAGACGCTATCTGCCTGCGCTCTTCAAGCGTTATGGACTTGGCGGTTTCCCACCTGACCCCGTAGTTGAGCGAGCCGTTGCCGTCCCATATCTGGTCGAAGATTGTGTTGTACCAATCCCAAGGCACATTTAAGGGCATATACGACTCGCGCGGATAGCGGTCGTTTTTCAGCCAGTCGAAATTTTCTTTCATATTCTGCGGTATACCGCTCATGTCCACCGGCACCGCGTCAACCCACCGCGCGTATATCGTGGCATCCTGTGTAAATTTTGTACCCGCCGCGCCCGCGATTACCCGCGCTCCGCCGGCTGCCGCCGTCGTGAACCATCCCCTGAAGACATAACCGGGCCTTTTCGGGGCCGGCAACGGAGCGCCCGTCAGGCAGCCCTGGCTGTCGGTCGCGAACGTCTTCGGGGCGGGCGCGCCCGAGTAGTTCTTATCGAGGGTCAACGTGACCCCCGACGCCGACAACGCGAACGCCACTATCGCAAACGCCGCGCATAAAATCATTTGCTTCTTCACGGTACGCCTCCCCCAATTGAATCAGTTATAATGTAATATAATAATCCCTGGCGGAAGTTTCCACAAAATTTGAAACCGTATTGAATAACGGTTTTTGATGTTCGGAACATTCAACGCTTTCCAATTAATCCTCTTATTGATTCCTTGAACCTCTGCAGCCCCAACAATTCGTACAGGCCGAAGACCGTTATCAACGCGGCGGCGGACGCGGCGGCGCAGGCCATTATCGTCCGCCCCCTCCCGAATCCGCCCATCGCGCCGGCGCCGTCTATGCCGAATCCGCCTATCATCCCGTTGATTACATAACAAACGCCCGCCCCGATTGCCGAAACAGCGACGATTTTCCCCAATTTCGCCGCCTCACCCCGTACCGCGCCGAACCCGCCGTATTTCTTCCCCCACATCGTATACAATATGACGAACTGCGCCGTCCCCGCCACGCCCGACGCCAACCCCAGTCCCTTCGGCCCCATCTGTTTGCCGAACAGGTAATACAGCGGGATGCTCAGTATTGATACGGCTGTGCTGACGACCATCGGCAATAACGTCTTTTGCATCGCGTAGAACGGCCTGGCGGCAAGTATCGATACGGACATCGCGAACGCCCCGGTCAAATACATCATCAAAATCGGAGCTGTTGAAAGCGTCGATTCCCTCGTGAATTTGCCGTGTTCGTACAGTATCATCACAATCTGCGGAGCGAGCGCCATCATTACCCCGGTAAGCGGCAGCAGGCAGAGAGCGACTTTGTTTACGGTATCATTCAGCAACTCGCTCATCCGCCCGTAGGCTTTCTCCGCGGCGAGTTTCGTCAAGTACGGATAGAAGGCGACGCCGGAGGCCTGCCCGAAAACGCCGACAAGTATCATCATCGTCCTCAAAGCGTAGTTCGCCCCGGCGACCGCGCCGCTCTCTAAGAAGGAGGCGAAGTAGCGGAAAAATATCTCGTTTGAGAAACTCATCCCCAATCCGGCGACCAGCGGGAGTGTCAGCTTTATATAATGTATAAACTCCGGGTCGGCGGGAGAGAACCTGAAACCGTACCGCATACCCACCTTCAACGCCCCCGGTAACTGCACGGCGACATTGCCGACGAAGGCGCCGGCGAGAACGCCCCAGGCGAAACCCTCTATGCCCATGACGGGGCTTAGAAATATCCCTCCGGCGATTATTCCCATATTATATAGAAGAGGCGCCATAGCGGGGAGGAAGAATTTTTGCTTCGCGTACTGGACGGCCATCAGAAACGCGCCCCAGTAGAAGAATATCTGGGCGGGGAGGATGATTCGCGTCAGACGCGCCGTGAGGGCGAAGGTCTCCGGGCTTTGGTTTGCGAATCCGGTGAGCGACAGCAGGTTCGGGGTGAAAATCACGGCGGCCGGAAGGACGGCGGCGAACGCGGCGGTACCGACGGTGACCATGTTCGAGAACGTTTTCCAGGCGCCCGGTTCGTCGTTCGCGGCGATGTACTTTTGGAATATCGGAATGAACGTGACGGAGAGGAATCCGCCGGCGAGGAAGTGGTTGAGCAGCTCCGGTATGAGGAAGGCCGCGACGTACGCGTCCATCTCGCCGCTTGTGCCGCCGAGATTGGCGAGCGTCATCTCGCGAAACATACCGGCGACCCGGCTCAACAAAACGGAGGCCATCATGATGACAGCGGCGATTGACACGGAGCGGTTTATGCTTTGGCGTTGGGTTGGGGATTCTTGAATCATTGTTGAAAAATAATGTTTGTCATGATGGGAAATCAATAAATAAACGCGGGGGCTGGTATTAAACCCGCCCCCGCGACGGTAAATGTTTACCGTTTTTTGCTTCTCTTCTTACCGACTTTCTTTTTTGCCGGCGCGGCTTTCTTGGTTACGGTTTTTTTCTTGACCGACTTTTTGCCCGCCGATTTAGAGGCCGCCTTTTTGACGGACGCTTTTCTCCCAAGCTCTTTCGGGGCCGGCAAACCCGCCCGCTTCGCGGCGGCTTTTCGCTTGCCTTTGCCGTTCGCCGCGTTGATTATGCGATATGTTTGGGAAATCGACATACCGAATTTTTTCGCTATGGCGATTCCCGTTTCGCCCCCGATGTAGGCCGCCGCTATCTCGGCGTCCCTCTCAGGCTTCTCGGTCGAAGCCGCGGCGACGCCTAATTTCTTACGCAATTGGTGGACGGCTTGCCGAGAAATTTTCAGCTCATGGCCGATACGCTCGTCCGTCTTTAATGTCTTCTGCAGCCTGTACATCTGTCCCTTCGTAACTTTGGGCACCATGAAAACACTCCTTTATTTGTTGTTTGAAATACTTGATTGCCCTTGCGCAACGGCAATACATTCTATATAATGATAATATATTTCTCACAAAAAAGCAATACCCTGAATTATTTTCTCGCAAGCACGACCGTTCCCCCAAAGTAAACCGGTTCCGAAAAGTCCACCAGCGTCTTGCGCTCCTCGGTTATGGTAATCACGTTTGCCGCGAAATCCACCGTGCCCGCCGCCACGGCCGGAATGATATCCGCGAAATCCATCACCTTGACCTCAAGACCGCAGCCGAGCGTTTGAGCGAAGCGCATCGCCATCTCCACGTCAAAGCCCACGAGCTTGCCGTCGCCGTCCTTCATCGAGAAAGGCGGGTCGCAGTCGGAAGTGGCAAACTTGAGCACCTTCTTCTTCGGATTCTTGAGCTCAATCACCGGCATGGGCGGCGAATCGGGGGTATCTATCCAACGCTTTATCATGTCGTCGGTAGTCCCGTCGCCGCGCGCCGCCGTCAGGAACGCGTTGAACTCGCCGACCAGCTTCCCGCCGTCTTTCTTGGGGAATATGGGGGCGTAATTCTCAATGTCTATGGGCGGATAGAGCACCACAAGCTTATCCGGATTCTGCGACGCGAACTTACGCGCCACCGGCTCCTCGGCCACCGTCGCGTCGGCCTCGCCCGCAAGCACAGCCTCCACGCCCTTCGCCGGCGAGTCGAAGAACTTGTGCAGCTTCGCGCCCACCCTCTCACGCGCCACCGCGTCGAAAGAAGACCCGTTCAATATCGCCAGGGTCTTGCCGGCAAATTCCTCCTTGGCGAACACGCCCTTTGCCATATTGGACCCAACGCCGACGACGGCAGCCTCGTCAGCTTTGGCCGACCGGTCGCCCTGTTGCGCGTCGCCCTTGCCGCCGCAACCGAAAGCGGCGAACGCCACTGATACCGACAGCGCGGCAATTGCGAAAATTGCCTTTGTGCTTGATACTGCCTTAACTTTCATACGCTCCCCCTCCTAATGAAATTTTTGTTTTATTGTGGTTAACGCCTTGTAATCCCTCCGTCCTGATATGGATATTATAATTATATAATCATGACAATTCGATAATCAATAGAAATCTCATTTTATTTGTTAAATTTCCTATTGTAAAAATTATTTGACGTTTTTCATTAACGCGACACGGTTTGCGGGAACAGCCCGCGGACACCCGCCTCCGTACAAATTATTGAAAAACCGATTAAATATTGCGTTGTGTGGAATCTATGGGGACAGGTGCAACGTTTAACCGTTTGAGGTGTAAATCCAAGATTTTAACGATACCTGTTACCGCAATATATTATATTCTATTCGGTAAATTTTAATATCAACCCATAAAAAGACAGGCTCCGGCCATGAAAAAGCGTCTTTCTATCTCAAAGCCTTTACTGTTGCTGTCGGTGATACCCGTTGCCGCCCTCGCCTCCGGCGCGGGGGGAGCGGAGGACGTGCCGACCACCATGTCCCGGCTGGTTTTGCAGCTCGGCATCATCGTTTTGGCGGCACGGTTCGCGGGACTAATCATCCAGAAGTTCTCCGTGCCCTCGGTGATTATTGAACTCGGTATCGGCATAATCATCGGGCCGTACTTACTTGGGCACGTCGCGTTGCCGGGGTTTCCGGAGGGTATCTTCCCGAACGCGCTGCCTATCGACCCGGAGACGGGGGTACGCGCAACGGGGATACCGGTTTCCACGGAGCTTTACGCCATCGCCACGATTGCTTCCATAATAATGCTCTTTTCGGCTGGGCTTGAGACCGACCTGACATTGCTTTTGAGGTTCTCGTTTACCGGGGTTTTAGTCGGCGCTGGGGGGGTTATAGCCTCTTTCATTTTGGCCGCTTTCGTCGTAACACACTTCTTCCACCTGCCGCTCTCCCACCCTACCACGCTCTTTATCGGGGTGATGTGCGTCTCCACCTCCCTGGGAATCGTGGCCCGCATACTCTCCGAGAAGCGCAAGATGGACTCGCCGGAGGGCGTTACAATTTTGGCCAGCGCGGTGATAGACGATATGCTCGGCATAGTAGCGCTCACTGTGGTGACGGGCTTTATGGCGTCCTCGGGGGGGGCGGCCGCGGCTTCGGGGCTTGGACAGTCGGCTCATCCGTTCCTTACGGTAGGCAGAGCTATCGCGGTTTGGCTGCTCTTCACCGCGCTGGGAATACTCTTCGCGGGACAGCTCGCGCGGGCGATGAAGAGGTTCAAGTCTGTGACCTACATCTCCATCGTCGCTTTGGGGCTGGCGCTTATTTTGGCGGGCATCTTCCAGATGGCCGGCCTCGCCATGATAATCGGCGCCTACGTTGTGGGGCTCTCGCTCTCCAAAACCGACCTGACCGACACGGTACGCGACGCGCTTGAGGTGGTGAACAGCTTCTTCGTGCCGGTCTTCTTCGTGGTCATGGGAATGATGGTCAACGTGAAAGCCGTAATGTCAAGGGATGTGCTGACCTTCGGCATCGTGCTGTCGCTGGCCATGATTGTTTCCAAGGTCATCGGATGCGGCCTGCCCACGCTCTTTTTCAACTTCAACCGCTTGGGCGCCATACGCATAGGCATGGGCATGGTACCCCGCGGCGAGGTCTCGTTCATAATCGCCGGCATAGGGCTCTCCTCCGGCGTGCTGAATGAGAGTATGTTCGGCGCCGGGGTGCTCATGGTGCTCGCCTGCGCCGTGGTCTCTCCGCCCATCGTCTCCACGCTCTTCGGCAGCCCCAAAAAGGGCGTCAAAAAAGAACTGTACGTCAGGCAGACCGTGTCGACGCCCATAGCGGTGCCCACCCACGAACTCACAGACCTCTTGGAATTGCGCGTGGTACAGGCCTTCCGCTCCGAGGGCTTCTTCGTCCACACCATCTCGCTCGACGGCCAAAGCGTCTACCACCTGCGCAAAAACGCCATCCACATCACCCTCCACTCCGGCTATACCGGTCTGGAATTCGAATCCGACAAAAAGGACGTTATACTGGTCAAGGCCATAACCCACGAAACGCTGCTGCATATAAACGACGCGGTGACCGGCGTAAAAGACCTCATAAAACCGGAGAAATTGCTCGAAGGCCTGACGGACTCGCAGTGGCGCGCCGACACCAAGTTCAAAGACGCCCTTTCCCCCTTCTGCATCATCCCGTCGCTCAAGGCCGGCTCGAAACAGGAGGTAGTGGAGAAACTCGTGGGGATGCTACACGAACACGGGCTGATAAAAAAAGGCCATGGCAACGCGGTGGCCGCGGTTATGGAACGCGAGGCCTCAATGAGCACCGGTATGCAGTACGGCGTCGCGATGCCGCACGCCAGAACAGACGCCGTCGAAAAAATAACCTTAGCGGTAGGCCTGTCGCGCACCGGTATCAACTTCGACTCGCTCGACGGGGAACCGTCGAAGATATTTGTGCTGATACTGTCGCCCGAAAGCACGGACAGCCCGCATATACAGGTCTTGGCCAACATATCGGCGCTGCTCAATCACGAGGAAACGAGGAGCAAACTTTTGGCTTGCAACAGTCAGGATGAGATACATAAATTTTTCACGGAGGGTCTGGGGAACTGAGTCCTAAGACATCCTCAATCGATTCAATCATAAACAGCGGTATTGATGGTAGGTTTGGCCGACGGGGAATCTGCCGACGGCCACGCCGAGGAAGCTGCCCGCCGCCGCAACATGGTACTGCGGGGCGTCCTCATTGAAGTATTTCAGGGAATCTTTCGCCCGCTGGGATTCCTGTATTTCATCGAATATAAGCAGTGTCTCGCCGGGAATAATCTTTAAATATCATCCTCTAACCGCCCCATCGATTCCTTCCCTCAATAATATGTCCCGCATGGCCTCCAATTTGTTAACGCTATACGGCTTTATCGACGAGCAGGCCGGATTTAATGTGGGTTGGTCCGGGCTGAACGGCTGTATGAACACCTTGCTTACCCCGCGCAGGACGGGGGCCAGCGATTCCATATCCGCAATATCGACGATTCCCGGAACCGCCGTTATCCTCACCTCGGCGTTTTCGCCCATAGACCTAACCATGTTTATTGACTTGGAAAGGCGCTCCCGGCAGTCGCGGCCATATTGATGCGTGATGTTCAGTAAGCGGTATTTGTCGGGCGACGTCTTAATGTCAAGGGCTAAGTAGTCGGGGCGGCAAGCTGTTAATACATCCGGTTCGAGGCCGTTGGTATCTATTTTTACTTTCAATCCCAATATCCCGAGCGCGTCGCGGAGGTTTTTTAACCCCGGATGCAACGTGGGTTCGCCGCCGCTTATCACGGCGCCCTCAATAACATCTTTGCGTTTGACGATGTAATCCTTTATAACGCCGAACGGGATTGCGTCATATTCTCCCTTGACGATACCCGGATTATGGCAGTAGGGACAATATAGATTGCAACCGGGAAGGAAAATAAGGGTCGCGGAATG
This sequence comes from Chitinispirillales bacterium, assembly GCA_031283085.1. GTDB lineage: Bacteria > Fibrobacterota > Chitinivibrionia > Chitinivibrionales > Chitinispirillaceae > GUT77. The sequence continues at coordinate 35,994 of JAITCM010000039.1, forward strand.
GCCGGGGTAGTCAATAAATGATGTTTTCGTCCATCCGGAAATAATCGGAATCTTTGCGTTGTCGGGCATGATGAATGAGCCGGTCTGATTTTTTAAACCGTTTTCAGGACTATTTTCGGCGCTACTGTGAACTTTGGCCGCAGGTACGTCAACCCACGGCCTCAGCCAATCCAATCATCTCCCGCCTTTCGGCCACCTCGGAAAAATCAATCGTTTCCACGTTTGAGGCTTTAAGCGCATCCGTATCTTTGGCGCCAAAGACCGTCCTCAGGCTAAACTCCGACTTCTTCCCCGGATTCCAGTTTTGCACGGGGCGGTAGTAGCCTACTATACGGGCGTAGACTTCCGTTTCCTCGGAGCAATTGGGGCAGGAAAAGTGCCGGCCTTTAAGGTAGCCGTGGGACTTGCAAACGGAGAAGGTGGGCGATATGGTGAAGTACGGTATGCGGTAGCTGTAGGCGATTGACCTGACCAGCTTTTTGCAGGTTTCCACATCGTCGATGGATTCCCCTATGTGGGCGTGGAAGACCGTGCCGCCGGTGTACTGGCTCTGTACCTCGTTTTGCATATCGAGGGCCTCAAAGAGGTCGGCCGTGGCGTCGACCGGCAACTGGGTGGAGTTTGTGAAGAACGGGTTGTCGCCGCCGGGTATTATCATGTCGGGAGACCTCTTCCTGTCTATCTTCGCCAGCCTGTAGGAGGTGCTCTCTCCGGGAGTGGCCTCCAAATTGTACAGGTGGCCGGTCTCCTCCTGGTACATTATGAGGCGCCGGCGCATATGCCGCAGCACCTCCATCGCGAAACTGCGCGCCTCCGAGTCGGTCAGGTCTTTATCCTTGTCCCTGAAGAAGTTCTGCGTGGACTCGTTCATCCCGATAAGGCCTATCGTGGAGAAGTGGTTGTTCCAGTGGCGCAGGTAGCGCTGCGTGTACGGGAAGAGGCCCTGGTCCATCAGCTTTGTTATGACCTTGCGTTTGATTTCCAGGGAGTCGCGCGCCACGTCCATATAATGGTTTAGCTGTTTGTAGTAGTTATCCTCGGAGCCTTTGGTCTGGTAGCCGATTCTGGGCATATTTATTGTGACGACGCCTATAGACCCCGTGAACTCGTCGGCGCCGAAGAGCCCGCCGCCGCGGTTGCGCAACTCCCGCTTGTCGAGCTGCAGGCGGCAGCACATTGAGCGAACATCGCCCGGCTTGAGCGAGGAGTTTACGAAGTTCTGGAAGTAGGGCGTACCGTACTTTCCGGTCATCTTGAAGAGCAGCTGGGCGTTCTCGCTGTCCCAGTTGAAGTGCGGCGTTATGTTGTATGTCGGAATGGGGTACGAGAAACCTCGCCCGTCGGAGTCGCCGTCTATCAGGAGCTCAAGGAGCGCCCGGTTCACAATGTCCATTTCGCGCTGAAAGTCGCCGTAAGTTTGCGGCAGGGGCACCCCGCCCACGATAGCCGGCTGGTCGCGGAGGTCGTCTGGCACCGTCCAGTCTAAGGTGATATTTGTAAACGGCGCCTGCGAACCCCACCGGGAGGGGGTGTTCACGCCAAAAAGGAACGACTGTATCTGCTGCTTGACATCCGCGTAGGAGAGGTTGTCCACCCGCACGAAGGGGGCGAGATAGGTGTCGAAAGAGGAGAAAGCCTGCGCCCCGGCCCACTCGTTTTGCAGGATACCCAAAAAGTTGACCATCTGCTGTATTAATGTAGACAGGTGTTTGGGCGGTTTCGAGGATATCTTCCCCTTGACGCCGCCGAGCCCGTCGGCGATGAGCTGGCGCAGCGACCATCCGGCGCAGTAGCCGGAGAACATACTGAGGTCGTGGATATGAATGTCGCCGTTACGGTGGGCGCTGGATATGTCGCAGCCGTATATGTTTTCGAGCCAGTAGTTGGCGGTTATCGCCCCGCTGTTGTGGAGGATGAGCCCGCCTAACGAATAGTTGACGTTGGAGTTTTCGTTGACCCGCCAATCCTCCTGCTTGAGATAGCCGTCCATGGTGCTGACTATGTCTAAGAGGAGGTCTTTCGTGGAGCGGGCGCGCCGGCGCTGGTCGCGGTAGAGGATGTAGGCCTTGGCGACGGCGGCGTGCCCCAGCTCGATGAGCACCTTTTCGACTATATCCTGAATCTCCTCGACGGCCGGTATGGAGTTGGTGTGAAACTTCTGAGCGATGACGTTCTCGACCTGCTTGGCCACATCATGCGCACGGGACATATCCCCGCCGCCGACAGCCTCGGCGGCCTTAAAGATGGCGTTGGCTATCTTATAGTTGTCGTAAGGAACAAGCTTGCCGTCGCGCTTTCGAATGGTCGAAATCATCACTGCCTCCGTTTTTTTTCTTTAATTATTTGACGTTATCTTGTGTTTTTGACGTTTTTTCGCGGTTCCGACGCTTCCAAAGCGCCCTTTGACCGCCCCCGCCCCCGAAACCCGGGCCATTCCGCCTAAAACACAATATAAACGGCCCCCGGTTACTAAACATACTACATATGCGCGTCAAAGGTCAAATTATTATTGATTTTTTTTCCGGCCCACACCGTCAAAATCGCGTAAGTTGTTGATTATTCAAGATAAGCCATATAGCCGCAAGGCGACATGAACCTTGACGCCGGCGCTGACATTTAAAATATGCCGATTATTTCCATTCCCACTGTCCGGCTTTTATTATCTTTAATTATAAAGCCCTTGATTTCAGCCTTAAATATAATATGTATGGACGGCCAAAATGCCAAAAGACAGCGAAAACACAAAAATAGCCCGACAGTTCCTGACGCTATTCAACTGCTCCATGCTCTACGGCAGCGGGCATCCCAACACGCTAAAAAACGCGGCGGCGTTCGCCGATATGGTCAACGGATACATGAACGGCAACGGTATGCTCACCGTCATCTCGCACAACGGAGCGCTGGTGATAGAAGACTCCCCGGTTGACCGTATGTTGAACGTGAGCAAGCTGGTCTCGCACTTAGAGCGTTTGTCGGTGACCTCCGTGAGTTTTGAGCGCGGTGTCCCCGCGGAGAGCGTAGCGCGGCTCATGGAGCTTGCCGGCGACGGAAACATAGAGGCTATGGAGCGGTACAAAACCGCTTTGGCGGACATGGCGCGCGGCGCGGCGACGGTGCGCGGCATTCGTATCAACTATGTGCAATACGGCAAAATCTCGGCGGACGAGGTGGTCGTAAAAGCCGCGGACGTCGGGGCGCCGAACGGGGCGGGCGGGGGCGGCGGCGCGTCGAACCTCTCCACGGCCAACCTGAGCCGCCAGGCCGCCGCCCAGATAGAACATTTTCTGACGCTCTCGGCACTGCTTGAGAAGCCCAAAGAGGTGTCCGAGGCCCTGGCGCACTCGGACACGCAGACCATCTCGATAGACGCCCTGCAGGGAGCATTCGGCAAAATCAGGGGCGAGATAGACTCCTCCGAGACATACAACGTGGACGAGCTCTTAGAGTCTCTGCATCACCTGCGCACCGACCTGTACGAGGCGATAGAGGTGCAAAAGGCCACCGGAAGGATGATGCGTTCGGCGGCGGTCATCAACAAGGAACTCGGCGACCTGACGGCGCACGCGATTGTCAAACTCGTCCGCGACGAGTACGGTTCCGGCAAGGCGCCAATCAACCGTCTGGCGCATACGATACGCCGTATGCTGCCGAACAACGCGGAGCTTTTGAACATTCTTCCGCAGATGAAAGCGATGCTGCTTGCGGACGGCATGAGCCTCGGCGACTATTTAGAGCTGGTGCGGGCGCTGGGGCTGAAGGTCGAGAGCGAGTCGCTCTCCGAATCGCTTCGGGAGGCGGCGGACTCCGTCGGGGCGACGGTTTCCGACCTTGTGGAGGCTATACGGTCGAAACCGGCGGAGGCGGCGAGCCTGATACTTCTCGCCTCCGAGGTGCGTCAGGCCACCGGGGAGGGGGATTCGGGGCTGCCGGGGGCGCTGGCCGCGTACGTAGAGGAGGTCTGCTCGAAAATCGCCGTTGACAGGTGCGGCGCGGCCGGCGGCGGAGGGGCGCTCAAGGGGGTGCTGGCGCAGTTGGAATCGCAGATGTACGCGCAGCTGTCGAAGCGCGGGGTGCCCAAAGCGGTGATGGCGCAGGTGAAGGAGCGTTTGAACGCCCGCTTCGGCGAGACGCTGGCCGGAGCGGGGAAAGCGCTGTCTTCGACCGCGCTCAGCCCCCGTGAGCCCCAAAACCGCTCATTGAGCGAAGTCGAACCTGTTTATCTCGGCGCAAGCCAAATGAGCGAAGCCGAACCTGTTCACTCCAGCGTAAGCCAAATCGGTGCCGGAAAGAAAAAGGCCGCCGGCAGGGTCAGGATGCCGGCTGAGGCGCTTAACGCGGGCAATATGTTATTCCTTATTAATAAGGAAATCAAGCGGAACCTGCGCTACAGGTCGCCCTTCGCGACGCTCATCGTATCTATGGAAAAGGTGGCAATCGACGGCTCCGGGCCGCGCCCGCTCTCCCCGGAGGACACGGCGGAGCTGTTGCCGCAACTCTTCAAGCATATTCAGGCGCTGCTGCGCGACGTGGATATGCTCGGGACGATAAACGCGGAGGAGACTGCGGCGCCGGAACTCTTCATCCTGCTGCCAATGGTCGGGGCGGAGGGGACGGATACGGTCAGGGAACGGATAGTAAAAACGGCGTCGGAGAGCGGGTTCGAGCGCGCCGGACGGAAAGCGGCGGTGGAAGTGAAGGTGTCGGCAACGGTTCCGGGGGAGTATACCAGGGATTTGAAGAGCTATTTGAGGGCGGCGAAGGGGAATCACTCTAAATAATTTACGGTAATTTTACTTTTTTTTTTCTAATCTCACTTTTTTATTGCATTTCTCCCAAATACCGATTATATTATAATACTATCCGCGTTACATATATGTGGATTATACTATGAGCGCCGTCATTTAGGCGTAACAGGGAGGCGATTTTCAATGAAGCGTGTAAATTCGGCTGTTCTTGTGGCGATTTTGACGGGGGCGTTGCTCTATTTGCCGGGTTGCGACAGTCCGGCCAAACCTGATGAGGGCAATAATAAGAAAGAATACAGTCTCTCGGTATCCGCGTCGCCGCAGGATGGCGGGAGTGTGGGCGTGTCCCCGGCAACCCCGGCTTCGGGGAAGTACGAGAGCGGAACTAAAGTGACGCTCAGGGCCGACTCGGCGGACGGTTACACATTTTTTGGCTGGGACGGCGATACGTCCGGCAACGCAAACCCGCTGACCGTAACAATGAACGCAAATAAGTCGTTTACGGCGATTTTCCAACCGGAGGCGGTAACGCAGCCCGCCGACACATCGTACAAACTCACGGTAACAAGAGCGCCGCCGGAGGGCGGGAGCGTGACTGTGTCCCCCGATTCGGCGGCGTACCGGCCCAACGTTACGGTTTCATTGACGGCTACGCCGGAAAGCGGCTACGAGTTTGCCGATTGGTCGGGCGACAGGACTGGCAGCAACAGCACGCTATCCGTCACAATGACTAAGGACATGGCGGTGACGGCGAATTTCCGGCCGCGTGCGGTAACGCCGCCGGTCGGCGGCCTTGACGACGGCGGGCCGGCGCCGTGGGAACCCTCCTATTCCTGTTCGGGCGCCACCGACACGCTCGACCTTACAAAGGATAATTTGGGCCTTACCGAACATTACGCCATCGTCAAGTTCAACAACGGCGCCGCGCCGGAGGTAACGTATTCCGACAGCAATATGTACGAAAACATTCTCACCGTTTCCGGGGAGCACATTACTTTCAAGGTCAGTTACTACTACGCCGAGAGCGACATCTCATTCGGCATAATAGTGTCCGGGATTGCCCAAAACGGGTCGTTGCGGATAGAGGACGAGAACGGCAGGGGCTACCGCAAGACGCTATACCTCAACGGGGTTAACATCACCAACCGGACGGGGCCGGCTATAAATATCCAGAGCAACAAGCGGACGGACGTGCACTTAGTCGGGAGTTGCGGGCGGCGCAACATTATCAACGGGCGTGGAATCGACACGCCGCAGGGGGCGGAGCAGGCTAAGGGGACGCTTTTCGCCGAGGGGACGCTTGTTTTTGGGGGGGCCGGGTCGCTTGAGGCGCGCTCCACGGCAAAGCACGCTATCGTCTCGGACGAGAACATTGAGGTAAAAGGCGGGAACATCATCATCTACGAATCGGCCGGCGACGGCATCCACGCCAACAATAAAATCACCGTGAACGGTGGAACGCTGCAAATCAAGTGCGTGGGGGACGCCATCCAAAACGAGAGGAAATCATCGCCTGTAACCATCAACGGCGGCAAGGTTACAATTCGTACCACCGGCCCGAAAGGGCACGGCATAGTCAGCGACAGCAGCGATATTGTCATAAGCGACAGCTTGAGCCGTCCGGATATCAACATAACCCTGACGGGCAACGGTTCCAAAGCTATCAGGGCGCACGGCAATGTTACGGTAAACGGCGGGGGCATCCGCCTGGAGGCGTACGGGGCGCGGGAGTCGGTTTCGGACGACACGAGTTCCGCCGCCGGAATCAAGGCGAACGGCAATGTTACTATCACAAAAGGGACGCTGACCGTTAAGGCCGTGAGGAACAGCGAAAACGGCAAAGGGCTCAACGTTGACGGCAACGTAATCGTCAGCGGCGGCACCGCGGACATAGCCGCCGACGGCGACGGCGTAAGGGTGAGAGGCTCGTTCACAATAACCGGCGGCACACTCAAATCGCTATCGGCGCACAAGAAAGATATTGACTGTGACGGGGCAATTAACGTTACCGGCGGCACGCTGGAAGCGCCTAACAGGAATAAATAACGCAGGGGCGAACGGTGTTCGCCCGTTTTCTCAATTACAGGGGGAGGTACCGGCACTGATGGAAAGCGCAATACAAACATATTTGGCGCCCTTTCAGAGGGCGACACTGGAGGACGCGGCGCGGGTATCGTTCCTGCACCGGTACGACACTAAATTCGTCCTGCCCACCGACGGTGTTCCGATATTTTTGAACGCCATAAAGGACACCTACTCGCTGCTCGAGATAGAGGGGATAACGGCCCAGACCTACAACACTTTCTACTTTGACACGCCCGACCTGCTCTGCTTCAACCTTCACCACAACAAGCGGGCGCGGCGCTTCAAGTTCCGTACGCGAAAGTACATGAGCAACGGAAAGATATATAATGAAATAAAGCAGAAGCTCAACACCGGCAAGACCATTAAATTCCGCCAGCGGCGCGACGCGATGAACACGGAGCCGCCAATCCTGCCGGCGCTCGACGATTTGTCGGTTTTCGACGAGAGCTTCGCGACGTTGCTCGGGGCTAACGGCTACGGCAACGTCGGAAAGCTCGTCCCGACGCTGCACGTCTCTTTCAACCGCCTGACTTTTTTGAACAAAATTTTCGCGGAGAGGATGACGCTCGACCTCGGTTTGGGCTACGGCTTCGGCGGCACGGAACTAAAGCTGCACGGCACGGCGATAGTCGAGCTGAAACGCGAGCGGGGACCGCAGCAGACCGTGGCGCAAGGGTACTTCCGCTCCATACATAAGTGCCCGAGCGGCTTTTCAAAGTATACGATAGGCATATCGCTGACACACGGAGAGGCGAAGAAGAACCGCTTCCTGCCCAAAATAAGACACTTGGCCTTTGAAAGGAGCGCGGCGTAGAGGCGGTATGCGGTAAAAGACAGTACAGGTTACAGGAAAAACTTCCGGCGGTGGGTTTTGACGCGGAATAAAAAATAAAACCGATAATAATGTTAAATACGCATTTGCGAAAGGATTGTACAATGATGCCGTGGAAAGTATTAACAACATTGATGATTGTATGCGCTTTGGGCGTTTCGACGGCCGTTTTTGCCCAAGACGGAGCGATTGAGGATGCGCTCGGCGCGTCCGACGGTAAGACGGACACCGTTTATACGCCTTTCGGCCCGCAGATTGAGAGCGGCAGCGTCAGCAGTCCAAGTAAGTCCGGCAAAGCCGGCAAAGCCGCCAAACAAACCGACTGGTGGGCGGGGGACGAGTTTTTCGGCGAGAAAGACTGGGCGTTCGTGGCCAAAATAGCGGTGCGTTTCATCATGAACATCGTGTTCGCCTACATCCTAATATGCTTCATCTTCGCGAAAGAGCACAGGATAAAGGAGTACGCGTTCTGTTTCTTCATCTCCAATATCCTGATATTCATGGTAACATCGCTCCTGGCCTACGTGAAGGTGAAAACCGGATTCGCCTTCGGCCTCTTCGCCATCCTGTCCATCCTGCGCTACCGCACGGAGCAGATACAGATACGCGAGATGACCTTCCTGTTCGCCTCCATAATAATGGGCGTGATAAATTCGATGGCGACGGACGGACTGATGCTCTTCGCCGTGTTCCTTGCCGACGTGCTGCTCTGCACAAGCATCGCTATCTGCGACAGCGCGTTCATGGGGCGGACCGACCAAATGCTGTTAGTCTACGACAACACCGGACTGCTGGCCAAAGACAGGAAGAAGGAGCTATTCGAGGACATAAAAAGCCGGTTTGGGTACGATGTGGTGAAGGTGGTGGTAACCAAGATGAATTATTTGACGGACAGCGCGGAGGTGAAGCTGGTGTATAAGAGGGGGTAAAAGATAAAAACAATAAAAGTCAATTTTTTTAACGGTAAACTTAACCGCTTCCGTTGACATAATTCCCCTCTGTGGAGGGGTGCCCGAAGGGCGGGGCGGTGGTTTTTGACGTTATCTTCGGAGGAATTATCGCCAATGGCATCCCGTATCGGATTAAAAATTCTAACAATAGTATGCGCTTTCGGCGTTTGGGGGCTTGCTTACGCTCAGGATGACGTCGATAACATCGATGAATCGTCCGAAGAATTAATCAATAGCGCTAATGACGTTGGCATTGACGGCGTTAATTCCGGCGATGTCGCCGATATTGCCGGCAAACCGAAGAAATCCTCCAGGTCCGGGAAATCAAAGAAGTCCGATAAACCGTCCGAAACCGAAGAATTATCAACTTCGCCGCCGCCTGAAAAATCGTCGGGCAACGCCGTCAAGGTCAAAGGCCTGGTGGCGGCGGGGGTGGATATTAACCGGAAAATCAGCGGCAAGAGCGGCACGGTTACGGTTGACCGCAACCGCGTGGGCAAGGGGGAGTTGGAATTCTCCGTCCAGCCGGTCAAAAAAGTACGGGCGGAAATAGGGATTGAGTACAATATAAACGGGCGGGTTCCCATAACCGACTCGCTATGGAGGCTAACCGTAACCCCTGACTCCGATATAGGCACATCCTACGTTACCGACGCCGGACTGGTCAATAAAACCGTGCTGGGCCCCTACGTAACCATAGACAAACTCTACGGGCAGTACAACATCGTGAGCAACGGCGCCGTCCGCGCCGGCATAATGAAGAAATCTTTCGGACACGAGGAGCGGGCGGGGTTGGACGAGAGGTACTTCCTCAAGCGCTCTATCGTAAGCGACGGCCTCGATGAGTTAGGCTTCTTAAACCACGACCTGACCTTTTCCTACCGCCACGACCTGTCGAACGACCAACTGCGCCTGACCGGCGCTTTCTCGTGGCCCGTGGCCGACTCCCTCACCTACCTGCAAAACTACTCCGCGCAATACAAAATGAACGGAAACATGGAGTTCATATTGGCGGGCGTAGTAAAGCATTACGCCGACAGCGCCAACCCCTCCACGACTTTCGCCGCCTCCCTGTCGTTTCGGCACGACGCCGCTCTCGTGAGCGAAGCGGAATTGACCGCAGGTACCAATCCGCTGATATGGGCGTTGAATTACAGAAAGACGACGCTCTTCGGCGCCCGCCTGCAGGAGCGGTTCCCCATAGATATCAACTCAAAAACCCTGCGCCGCGTAATCCCGGCGGTAGAAGCAGCCGTCTATACGGCCGACGCCGACAGCGGTCACGTGGATACCCAGATTCGGGCGGGCGTGGCGCTTTGCTTCGCCAAAAACAACGCCTTCCAATTCAGAAACAACTTCGGCACGGTCATCAGGACGGCGGACGGCGGCAGCAAAGCCAGGCGGTACAGGTTCGACAGTGAGGTTCTGGTCGTCTTCTAATGTAAATGTAAAGCGCCATAACCCCGCAGGGGGCGGTTAATTTATACCATATAAGTACGTAATCTTAATACAAAAATAATTCAAAAAAAATCGCGCATTCCGGCGCGTCCGCGTATATATTGATAATACCGTGTAATTATTTTGTAAAAGATGTGTATATTCGGATTTTTTTTTGGTATATTATATAATTATATGACAATATTTCAATGAACAATTAATTAAGGAGGCATGATATGCCCGCGTCAACGAAAAAGAACCTGTTTGGATTCAAACTGGCGCTGCTGGGGGCGGCGGTTTTGGCGGCTAACTCGTTTGCGGCGTTGCCGGAGATGAGGATTACAGCGAGCAAAGAACCGACATCGAGAAGCGGCGGTAGCTGCCCGGGCGCCTGGTCTGCCGCGACAGGTACGCACTTGTTCGATTATGTTGCCGTAACAAACTTTCAAATTACGGGCGCAAGCGTCGCAAAGGACAACATTACCAGAAGTTCGAAGCCCGACTCTTTAAGGCTGCGCGGAAATTCTACCGCGGACGCGACAAAAAAACCATACAGGATAAAGTTCGGCGAAAAAGTCTCCCTCTTCGGCAAAGAAGCGGCTAAAAGCTGGGTTCTGCTCGCTAATTACTACGACGGAACATTCGCGCTAAACGCCATTGCCTTTGAGATGGGCACACGAATGGGCCTCGAATACACGAACTCTTCCCAATTGGTGGATTTGTACATAAATAACCAGTATAAGGGTATTTACCAGCTTACGGAGCAGGTTCAAGCCAATGACGCAAGGGTTAACCTGAGGGAAAAGCACAGAGGCTGGCTCATGGAGCTTGACTACCACGCCCCGGCGTCGGACGAGTGCAAACAGGCGTTTGTCGCTGACCCCGCCCCCTCGTCCGGCGGCGGCCAATGTTATTATAACTGCCCTCCGGCTACCACCAGCGGCAATTACAACCTCACCTTATTCATAAAGTCGCCGCAACTGGACGACACGTCGTTTACGAGGAACCCGAACGATTCGTCATCGCTTCGTTTTGTTAAGACCGACATTAATAACCTTGTCACTAAAATGAAAGCGAGCAACTTCCCGGAAAACGGCTACCGCGACATGATAGACCTTGACAGTTACGCTAAGTATGTGTTGATACAGCTGGTTTTGGACAACTTTGACTTCAACAGCAAAACTCAGACAGGGGGTCTGCCGGGTTCAAATTACCTTTACAGGAGAGACAGTAGCAGCTCCTCGAAAATCAAGGCGGGTCCGCTTTGGGATTTCGACTTGGCGGCGGGCGTGAGGAATGACGGGGGTGGCTTTTGCTTTTCCGGTCAACAATGCCCTCCCGGTTTTCCACAGCATTACCAAACTTACCAGGACCCTGTCACGCCTACCAGCCAGAATTACAGCCACGCTTTCTACAAGAGGCTTTGGGAGGACAAAGTGTTCAAGGCCAAGTACAAGAAATTGTGGCTTAAGCACAAGAGCGATTTCCAGGCCATGAGTTCGCTTATAGACAACATAAAATCCCAAGTGGAAAACAGCGTTGAGAGTAAAGGCGCCAACGCGTGGGCCAATAACACAATGATGGGCGGCGGCACATTGACCAGGAATCAATTCAACACCGAAGTCACCAACCTGAAAACGTGGCTGACCAACCGAATCAATTGGGTTGACGGGCAAATTAACGTGAACAGTATCGACACATCTTGGGACATCCAGAGCTCGCCGGAATATCCGACGCCGGTAGTGTCGTCGGCCCCGGCCAAATCAGGCAACAGCCTGTCGGTAGTCAAAAACGGCCTGAATATAAGCGCAACCGCCAACGCGTCGATGAAAGTCTTCTCTTTATCCGGTGTCAAGGTGCGCAATCAGTCTTTCTCGGCCGGAACCTACGCCGTAAAATTAGGCGACCTGCCGCAGGGGGTGTACCTGGTGCGAGTGAACTTAGACGGGGTTAAGAAGACGGTGCGGGTGCCGGTGCGGTAAAAAAGCAGTTACAAGTTACAAGGCGGTATGTAGGGGCGGGCCCGTGCGGCCGCCCTTTTAAGGAGGAGATATGCAATGCCGGTATCAACACAAAAAACCGCGTTTCTGTTCAGGCTCGCCGTACTTGCCGTAATGTTGCTTGCCGTCCACTCGTTTTCGGCTCTCCCGGAACTCAAGGTCAGCACCTTGAGCAGGGCCGCCATAAACTCGCCCGCGGCGACGCTGTTTACGCAGGCGCAGCAGACCGCAAACAACTGCCAAAACCACCTTATTTACACTCACAGGTACGTCCCCATGACGCTTACGCTGACCGGCACGGGCAACACGGCGTACGACATTTCCGTGTCGGGGTACAGGGACTCTATCCGCGGGCGAGGCAACTCCACCTGGGCCGGGGACAAGAAGCCCTACAGAATAAAATTCAACGAAGCCAAGGCGATGTTCGGGTCGAAAAAGCACAAAAGCTGGGCGCTTTTGGCCAACTGGTACGACCAGACGTTTACCTTAAACGCCGTCGGGTTCGAGTTGGGCAAACGCGTAGGGCTTGAGGGCACCCCCAACCAGTACCTCGTGGACTTCTATCTAAACGATGAATACAAGGGGATTTACCAGATAACGGACATAGCCCACGTGAACAAGGGGAGGCTGGAGATAGACGAGAACGAGGGCTGGCTTGTCGAGTTCGATTACCACTGCCCAAGCACCTCGGACGAGGTTGATTTTGCCACCGATTATCCGAACTCGCCGTCCGGTTCCAAGCTGCACACATTCATAAAGTCGCCGGAAGATTTGCCGAACCTGTCCGGTTACAATTTTGTGAAAAACGACGTAAATAACCTTATGAGGGCGATGTTTGCGGTAACCGGTTTCCCGGAGAACGGCTACCGCGATTTGGTGGACTTGGAGAGCGTCGCAAAATATTTGATGCTGGAACAGTTTTTGGATAATTTTGATTTTAACAACAAATCGAACGCTTCCGGCTTCCCGGCCTCAAATTTTTTTCACAAGGACAAAGGCGGCAAAATTAAGGCCGGACCCATTTGGGACCTGGATTTGACAGGGGGGGTGGAGTATAACACTTTCCCCAAGCACTTTACGACGTATAGAACCCCTGTAATGCCGAGACACGCTTTTTACAAGAGATTTTTTGACGACCCCGTATTCCTGGCTAAATTTAAAAAGAATTGGATTAGGCATAAGCCGGATATTCAGGCAATGCCCGGTATGATTGATTCCATAGCCGCCGTCGTGCAGGGCTCCGTAGAGAGAAATTTCGCGCTTCAAATCGGCAGCCAGCCGTGTAATCCCACCTGCACACGGGGGAGCGGCGGGTTTCCCAATATGCCGCCGATTGTATTGGGGAATTTGCAGGCGTACAGGGATGAAATCGCCAAATTGAAAACGTGGTGGGGCAACAGGATTACTTTCTTTCAACAGGAAATAGACAACATGAACATCGACACCACAAAGGACATCGCCGACCCTCCGGGCAACACGACGCCGGCAGCGCCGTCGGCGCGGCAACAAAAGCATACGGTCGGATTGAAGGTGGCCGAGAACTGGTTGACCTTAACGGCGAATAATCGGGCGGAAACGGTTATTGTCTCACTGAACGGAAACATTATAAGAAAGAATGTTTTCACAGCCGGAAGCCATTCGGTACGGCTGGGGGATTTGCCGAAAGGTATGTATTTGGTACGGGTGGAGCTGGACGGGGTTAGAAAGATGGCGCGGGTAGCGGTGAGGTGAAAGGCAGTTACAAGTTACAAGGTACAAGGTAAAAGGTAAAAGACATTGGTTAGCTGTCAGATAAGATTGGGATGCAGGGGCGGCCATTCGCGGCGCCCTTTTTTGTTGAATTATATTACAGATTTTCAATCTCCTCGGAGCTAAAGCCGGTCAGTTTCGAGATTTTTTGTATGGGGGTTCCGGCAGCTTTTCAATTCCGCGGCGAACTTGCGTTTCAACTCATTTTCGCGCCGCTTGGCAACGGCTAATTCGCGTTCTTTCTCCGCCAGCGCGTCCTGTGCCCGTATTAACTCCCCGGTGGTCAGGTCATCGTGCCTCTCCCAGTACGCCTCTTCGTCCAAAAGCTTGCGCTCCCGAGGGTCGGTGCCTATGTAATGCAGCACGTCGGCCATCCTCTTAACCGCGCTGTCGTCGAGCGGATAGCGGTAGTCGATGGTATCCTCACGGTAGTCGGCAAAGTTTTTCTGCTCAAAGACGCTCAATATCTTTTCAAGCCTTGTGCGCGGTTCCCCGTTGATATTTATCCGCGGCGCCTGTATTATGAAAGAATCGTGCGTGAGCAGTTCCACAAACCTCTCTTTGGTGTCCAATACCCTGTTATTCAGCATATCGACATACTGACGGGCAACCTTCAGGCACGGGGTGTCAACATATTTCAGTTTGAACCCCAGGAAATAGACGGTGACTATGGGGATAGGGCTTTTTTCGTCCGCTTTCGGCAGGTATCCGGCGATGGCGAGGTACTCCCGGAAGCGCATGATATTTTCGGCGCCGCTCCCCTTTTGCATTTCGATTAGGATTTTTTGCGTAGCGCCGGCCCTGTCTTTTACGACGGCGCGGTAGTCGACGCGCAGGAACTTGGGGCGCAAGTCGGCGCTGTCGCCCATTGGCTTGTTGTGCTCGGATTCGGAGAGTTGGATTTCTACCACTTCCGTCTCCAAGAGCGTCCCAATCATCGCCTTCGCGATTTCGGGGTCGCGGGCGAGTTGCTTGAACGCGGTGTCGAACAGGGGGTTGGCTATTATCATACGTTAAAAATAATATCGGGAGGGATTAATACGCGCAATTGTTTTGTTTTCCTGTCGTCAAAAAAAGGGGCGGCCCCGCGGGGCCGCCCCTGCGATGTAATATAAGGACGCGATAAATCGCGCCCTTACGGTTTACTTCTTCTTCGCGCCGCTCTTCTTCACGGTTTTCTTGGCGGGGGCCGACTTCTTGGCCACAGCCGGTTTTACCGCTTTCTTCTCTACCTTCTTCTCAGCCTTCTTCTCCGCTTTCTTGCCGGACTTCTTGGCGGAAGCAGACTTTTTTGCTGACGACGCGGGCTTCTTCGCTGCCCTCTTCGCTTTTATCTCCGCGTGCGCTGAGGCTAAGCGGGCGATGGGAACGCGGAAGGGTGAGCAACTCACGTAGTTTAAGCCTAAGCCGTAGAAGAACTCAACGGAAGCGGGGTCGCCGCCGTGCTCGCCGCAGACGCCGACTTTCAGCTTCTCCCTGACCGAGCGGCCGCGCTCAACGCCGTAGCGCACCAACTGGCCGATACCGGGCTGGTCGATGCTGAGAAACGGGTCTTCGGGCAGGAGCTTCTTGTCCAAGTAGTCGCCCATGAAAGCGCCGATGTCGTCGCGGCTGAAGCCGAAACCCATCTGCGTCAGGTCGTTGGTGCCGAATGAGAAGAACTCCGCCACGGTAGCCATCTCGTTGGCGAGAAGCGCCGCGCGGGGGATTTCTATCATCGTGCCGTAAAGGTAGTCGAAGTTCTTGAGCTCGTACTTCTTCTTGACCTCGTCGGCCACCTTGTCCACTATCGCTTTCTGGTGGGCGAGTTCCTTGGGAGTGCACGTTACCGGTATCATTATCTCCGGCGTGACCTTCGTGCCCTCCTTGCTCAACTCCGCCGCGGCTTCGAGTATGGCGCGTACCTGCATCTCGGTGAGTTCGGGATAGGTGATGCCGAGGCGGACACCGCGATGGCCGAGCATGGGGTTGACCTCTTTCAGGCTCTCGCCGCGCTTCCTGACGTCACCGTAATCGATGCCTAACTTTTTGGCTAAGTCGCTTACCTTCTCCTGGCTCTCCGGCACGAACTCGTGCAACGGCGGGTCTAAGAGGCGGATGGTAACCGGGAAGCCGGCCATCGCGTGCATCGTCGCCTTGATGTCGCGCTTCACGAAGGGAAAGAGCTTATCCAAAGCGGCGCGGCGCTCCTGCACATTCTTGGACAGAATCATCTGGCGCAGATAGCTTAACGGCTCGTCGCTGCCCTCGCCGTAGAACATGTGCTCGGTGCGGAAGAGGCCGATACCCTCGGCGCCGAAGCTGCGGGCGACCTTGGCGTCCGCCGGGGTGTCGGCGTTGGCGCGCACTTTCATAGACTTGTACTTGTCGGCGAGTTTGAGGAAGCTCTGGAAGCGCGGATTCTCGGTCGCGTCTATCATGGGGAGCGCGCTCTCGTATACGTTGCCCTTGGTTCCGTTGAGGGTGACGATGTCGCCCTCTTTGAGCGTCTTGCCCTTGACGACGATGGCCTTGGCCTTGGCGTCAATGTGGAAGTCGGCGGCGCCGACGATGCAGCACTTGCCCCAGCCGCGGGCGACAAGGGCGGCGTGGCTGGTCATGCCGCCTCGGGCGGTGAGAATGCCCTGCGCGGCGCGCATACCCTCGATGTCTTCGGGGTTTGTCTCCTCACGAACCAGAATAACATTCTTTGCCTTGCCGTTCTTGACCCAGTCCACGGCGTCCTGAGCGGAGAAGACTATCGCGCCGGAGGCGCCGCCGGGGCCGGCCGGCAAACCCTTACCGAGCACCGGGGCCTTCTTCTCGGCGACGGGGTCGATGACCGGGTGGAGAAGCTCGTCGAGCTGCGCCGGCTTGACGCGCAACAGCGCCGTCTCGACATCTATCAACTTCTCTTCGAGCATATCCATAGCCATATTGAGCGCCGCGAGGCCGGTACGCTTGCCGTCGCGAGTCTGCAGCATCCAAAGCTTGCCCTCCTGGATGGTGAACTCAAGGTCTTGCATATTCTTATAGTGCTTTTCAAGCTTCTTCTGGATGTCGTCGAGCTTCTTGTAGGCTTCGGGCATAACCTCCTCAAGGGATTTGAGGTGAGCGGTGTGCTCGCTCTTTGTGGACACATTGATGGGCGCCGGCGTGCGGATACCGGCGACGACGTCTTCGCCCTGGGCGTTAACGAGATACTCGCCGAAGAACTTCTTCTCGCCGTTGGCCGGGTTGCGGGTAAAAGCCACGCCGGTGGCGGAGGTGTCGCCCATATTACCGAAGACCATGGCCTGAACATTGGTGGCGGTGCCCCACTCGTGGGGGATGCCCTCAATGTTGCGGTAGGCTATGGCGCGCCTGCCGTTCCAGCTCTTGAACACGGCGCCTATGCCGCCCTTGAGCTGCTCCATGGGGTCGTCGGGGAAGGACGATTTGAGGACTTCCTTGATACGAACCTTAAACTTCTCGCAGATTTCCTTGAGGTCGGCGACGTTCATGTCGGTGTCGCTCTTGTAGCCCTTGCGGTGCTTGAGCTCATCCATGATGCCTTCGAGCTGCTTGCGGATGCCGTTGTCGTCCTTGGGCTCTATGCCCTCGGCTTTCTCCATCACCACGTCGGAGTACATCATAATAAGGCGGCGGTAAGAGTCCCAGACGAAACGCTCGTTTTTGGTCTTTTCAACGAGTCCGGGTATGGTTTTGGAGCAAAGGCCGACATTCAGGACGGTCTCCATCATGCCCGGCATGGACATACGGGCACCGGAGCGGCACGAGACGAGGAGGGGGTTCTTCGAGTCCCCGAATTTCATCTCCATGGTTTTTTCGACCGACTTGAGGGCCTTGTCGACCTGGCCCATTAGCTCCGCCGGGAACTTCATCTTGTTGGCGAAGTAGTCGGTGCAGCACTCCGTCGTGATTGTGAAACCCGCCGGGACAGGCAGCTTCAGATTACACATCTCGGCAAGGTTCGCGCCCTTGCCACCCAACAAATTCTTCATCTCAGCGGTTCCGTCGGCTTTGCCGGGACCGAAGGAGTACACGTACTTTTTGGCCATCGAAATCCTCCGATAACTTGTGTTTAAAGGTTTTATTATGTTAAAGTCAAAATTAATGCCTATTTTTTCGCAAGACTTTCTATATTAAGGATAACATTTTCCCTGCGATATTTTCAACATTTTTTCCAATATCGTTCAACTTTCAATGACCAACCGATATAGAAAAATAAATAACCGTATAGTGGATGTCAAGGGATATTTTGATGTTAATGTTGATTTTGGCGTTGATGTTGAATTAATTTCTATAGTATAATGAGACGAAACCGAATAATACTGCTTTTGCAACCTTACAAGAACCGTTTGATGCCCCAAAAGGAGCTTGCCGCCTCCGTCAATCGGTTCATGGGGGCGCTGCTTGCCGTGTGCGCCGCGTACCCGCGACTGCGGTTCAACGTGGCGTTGCCGGGGTATATGCTTGAACATACGGATAAGCGCCTCATCGTGGAGCTTGCCGACACGGTCAAGCGCGGCGCCGTCGAGTGCCTCTGCATGGGGTACACCGAGCCTTTCCTAAGTTTTTCTCCGCTTTGGCTGACGAGCGAAAACATCGCGCTTGGGGTGCGGGTCTTTTCGGAACTGACATCCGAGGCGCCGGGCGGCTTTGTCCCGCCTTTCTCCAACTGGGAGCCGTCGTACATCGATATGCTATACGGGGCGGGGTTTAAGTACGCGGTGGTCTCAAGCGAACTGCTGGCGGAGGGCTCCGACAGGCGCGGCGCCGGATACTGGATTACCGAGTCCACCGGCAACTCCATGGCGGTCTTTCCGGTACGCTCCTACCACCTCCGCAACGCGCCCCAAGACTTGGCGGAGTGGGTCAGGGGGGAGCTGCCGGAGGAGGGGCCGGACGACGCGCCGCGCATACTGATACTGAAGTATATGTATTCGTTGGAATTTTCGGGGCCGGATATGGGCGTGGAGGCTCCGGCGGGGGCGGACGGCGGCAGGGGCGGGCGACGGCGAAAGAGACGCGACGACGGCGAAGGCCCTGGTGCCGGCGACCCGCAGCGCTCCTGGCTGGAACGCACCGCCGCGGAGATAGACAAGCGCATCCTCGAACTCCAACCCATGCGCTTCCGCGACATCGTGGGTGACGCGGCGCCGCTCGGACTGCACTACTTCCCCTCCGGACTTGTGCCGCCCAATAACGGCCCGGTGACGCCCTACTTCCTGAACTACCTGCACTGCTACGACCAGATAAGCGTCATGCAACGCAAACTGATGGACGTCGGCGACAGCGTCGCGGCGCTGAAAGACGCGCGCACGGCGGCGCGGCTAAAACGGACGCTCTTTTTCGCTCAGGACATCAATCGCTTCCTGCCGAATACGGGGTCGGGCTTCGTTTTCATACCGGACAGACTTTGGACATACGGCCGGCTGATAGACATAGAGAACGAACTCTACGGGCGCCGTGAGACAAGCGGCGGCATGATTCGGCTGTCGGAGTTTCTGCGCAACGGCTACAAGAGCGCCGTGCTCGCAAACCGCGCGCTGAAGCTTTACATAGACCACAAAAACGGCGGACAGGTCTATGAACTGGACTACCTTGGCAGGTCGTTCAACGCCTGCGCCGCCTACAACCCCGCCATACGCCAAAGCCCGGAGGTCGTCGACCCGCGCGAGAGCAGGTTAGCGTTCGGCGACAAAGTCTTCTTAGGCCTGCCCACATACGAAAATTATAAAAACGGCGCAATCGCGGACTGCGGAAACTTCGCCTGCCTGCCCATGGAGTACACATTCAAATGCTCCCCCGGCAGCGTGCGAATCCTGCTAAACGCCGTCGGCGGCTTCACCCGGGAGGGCCGCCGCAACCCCCTGACGATAGACAAAGTCTTCAGCCTGGAGAAAGACGGCGCCGTCCTCTCCTACAGCTATAAATTAGGCAACCCGACCCCAGCCAACTACGCTTTCACCTTCGCCATAGAGATTCCGCTATCCCTGCCCGGAGTACCCAGGCAACAGGCCGAACTAAGAGCGAACAAACAAAAACTCGACATAAACACAGACGCCCCCATAACCGTAGACGATGTGACAGAATGGGAAATCAACGACGAGGAAGCCGGTGTCAGACTGGAGTTCGTCACGCAAAAAAAGGTAACTATCTGGCTATTCACCCAGGACGCGATTCCGGAAACCGTATCGCCAAAAAAGGCGGCGTCAACGAAATCATCCATGGCGGCACCGTCAAAAGGCGCATACGGCACAACGTTAATGATTACGAATCAAACGGAGATAGAGCCCAACTCAACGCAATTATTCACCGGCCGTATATGCTTTAAGAAGATAAGGATGAGAAGCGGGATTGAAGACGCGGCGTGATGTTGATTTTAATTTTAAGGCTCTTCAGGAATTACGGCGGGAAAGTTGTGGGGGTGGCCTGGGTTCGTTAATAATGACTTTTAAGGAAGGAAAACCAAAACATGATTCGTTCCGAATCCTTAGACATCCGGTTAGAGACCCGCGGCAACTCCGTCTGTCTAACCCTCTCCGGAGAGTTCCACGACGAGCAAGCCCCCGCGCTGCGCGACAAGTTTTTGCCGCTTGTCAATGACGGCTGTCGCTCGTTCATCGTTGATATGGAGGGAATAACGGTAATCGGCGACTCCGTAGCGCCGATGTTTCTGGCGCTGCAGAGCACACTCAAAGGCAAGGACGGCGACATCAAGTTCGTCTTCAAGAACGATGCCGTATGTCGGGCGTTTCTGCCATACCTCAACCTTTTCTCAATCTTCCCCGACGCCGACTCGCTCTCCAAAGGCAGCACAATCCTTGATTTTCTGAAACGCAGCGGCAAGGCGCTGACGCGCAAGACCGGCTTCAGAATCTCGCGTCCGGTGGCGCTTTTCGGCTTAATCATACTTTGCGGCTGGTTCCTGACGCTGCTGTACATAATCAACATACAAAACCAGCGCATCCAGCAACAGCACACGGAGCTTTTGGAGCTGGGACAGTGGAAAGCGGCGGCGGAGATAGACTTGGAGAAGATGCGAGACAGGCTCAAGCCGCTGGAGCAGTTGGGGATAATAAAGGATGTTCCCGATAAAAAGTAGGATTACAGGATTAAAAAGGCTATTTAAGGATAGGTCAACTATGGAAGAAAATGCCCGACAGCCGGCCGCCCGTCAGCGTCAGCGTAACATCGCCTTTGACGGTAAGGTCATTTGGATATCCGAGCTGGCAAGTATGGCGCTCATCGGCGCCCTTTTGGTTCCGTTGCTCTCCGTGTCTATGGTAATCCTGAAGAATGAGTTCACCATCCACGAGCAAAACTACGATATCGCCGCGATGAAGGCGGAACGAATCAACACATTGCACGTCTTGGCGGTGATGCGGGAGAAGGAGCGGCTGGTGCGGCTGCTCGGCGAGGTCGCCGGACAGAAAATAGCGCCTGAAGCGAAGTACCGCCTCGCGGAACTTATCCACCAAAACAGCACACAGTACGGCTACAGCCCGGAACTGCTTCT
This sequence comes from Chitinispirillales bacterium, assembly GCA_031283085.1. Classification (GTDB taxonomy): domain Bacteria; phylum Fibrobacterota; class Chitinivibrionia; order Chitinivibrionales; family Chitinispirillaceae; genus GUT77. The sequence goes on from JAITCM010000039.1 coordinate 57,296, forward strand.
GGCGGTGATAGCCGTGGAGAGCAGGTTCAACCCGCAAGCCATGGGCCGCTACCGCGGCGGAACGCTCAGCGGCGCAATAGGAATCATGCAAATCAAGTATATGACGGCCGCGCACATTGCGAAGACACTGGGCATGGGAAATATCACGCGGCAAGACCTGCTTGACCCGGAAATCAATATGATGCTGGGAACAGCGTATTTAATGACGCTTATCACACAGTTCAAAAGCTTCAAACACGGGATACTGGCGTACAACCTCGGCCCCGGTAAGGTCAGGCTGGCGCTGGCCAATAAGGACCCGCTGCCTATGCGGTACTATGAGAAAGTTTTGAAACAATATTACAGGATTAAGGATATGGAGGGTAATTAATCACACCGCCTCATGATACCGAATATCGTAAGAGTACCCCTGCTCCGTCAGGAACAGTTGCCTGTTCATCGCGAAGTCCAGTTCCTTGGATTCCCTCGTCACTATAGAGTAAAAGACCGCCTGCTCCCCACGCTTCTTAGGACGTAAAATTCTCCCTAAACGCTGCGCCTCTTCCTGCCTTGAACCGAAAGAGCCGGATATCTGGATTGCCACGTTGGCGTCGGGCAGGTCTATGGCAAAGTTCCCGACCTTCGACAACACGAGCACCTTGATTTCGCCGTCCCTAAACTGTTTGTACAGCTCGTCGCGGCGCTTGTTGGCCGTCGCGCCCGTGATTATCGGGGCGGAGAGTTCCTGCGCGAACATCTCCAACTGCGTAATGTATTGACCTATGACAAGTATGTTGTCGCCCTTGTGCCTGTCAACTATCTCCTTGGCGGCGGCGAGTTTGTTTGTGTTCTCGTAGGCCAGCCTTATCTGCTGCCGCGGCGTCAGCGACAGGTAGCGCAGCCTCTCCGATTGCGGCAGGTCAACCCGCACCTCAACGCATTTGGCCGTGGCTATCCACCCCTGCCGCTCCAAATCCTTCCACGGGACGTCGAACTTTTTGGGGCCGATTAGCGAAAAAACGTCGTTCTCCAGCCCGTCCTCCCTGATTAGCGTAGCGGTCAGCCCGAGGCGCCTGCGCGCCTGTATGTCGGCGGTGAACTTGAAGACGGGCGCCGGAAGCAGATGCACCTCGTCGTACAATATAAGCCCCCAGTTCTGCGAGTTGAAGATGTCATAGTGCAGGAAAGCGCCCTCCTTTGACTTGCGGTAGGTGAGTATCTGGTAGGTGGCCAGCGTTACCGGCCTCACCTCCTTTACGTCCCCGCTGTACTCCCCCACCTCCTCCTCCCGAAGAGTCGTCTTGTCGAGGATTTCCCGCTTCCACTGGTGCGCCGCGGTTACGTTTGTGACTAATATGAGCGTCCGGCGTTTGAGCAGGCTCATTGCGTATATCCCGACGATGGTTTTACCGGCGCCGCATGGCAGCACGACCACCCCGCTGCCGCCGGGCGACCGCGCGCCGCCGACGAAGCTCTCCGCCGCCTGCCGCTGGTACTCGCGAACGGCGAAAGGGGCGCCGCAGAGCGCCGTCGCCCGAAGCGAGACCTCGCATGGGTCGCCGTCAACGTAGCCCGCCAAGTCGTGCGCCGGGTAGCCAAGCCCTATAAGCGCCTGCTTGATAAGCCCGCGGTTGCGAGGCGCCACAGCAACGCCGCCGTCCTTGAACTGCCCGACCAAAGGCGCCACCAGCGGGTGCCGGCACAACTGTCCGAGCATCTCGGCGTCCACCGAACGCAGGACAAGCCCGCCGCTCCCGTCGCTCTCAAGCGTCAGCTTGCCGAAACGCCCCATCAACTCCTTGACGCCGTCCACGACGTTGCGGGGCAACGGGTACTTGGAGTAACAGGCAAGCCGTTCCTCAACGTCGGCGGCGGTTAAGCCCAGCGCGGCGGCGTTCCAGAGAGAGAGCGGCGTTATGGAGTAGGTGTGGATGTATTCGGGGCTTTTGTCCAAGTGCGCGAACAGGCTTACGGCGTTGCGCGCCTCGGGGAACAGCGGGTTGTTCACCTCTAATAACAGGGCGCTGTCGCTCTGTACTATTAAGGGGTTCTTAAGATTATGACCTGTCGAAATTGTCGTATTTGTCGGCATATGCAGGGAAAATAGTTTTTGCGCTGAAAAAAGTCAAAATCTTTAAAAGATTAAATAACGAGATTTATTTTTATTAAATAATTTTTTCACTCATCCATTATCATATATATTATATTACTTCATAAACTGCAGGTTTTGTCACTACGAAAAAAACGGTGATGATATGCGTATACATTGTTGGGGCAGCCGCGGGTCATTTCCGGTTAGCGGGGCGGAGTTTGTGCGCTACGGCGGGGATACCAGCTGCCTTGAGGTTGAGTCCGACAAGGGCGATTTGGTGATTCTTGACGCGGGAACGGGGTTCCACGCTTTCGGGTGCCATTTCGCTTCGGGGGCGCACAAGAAAGCCGTGCATCTGGTTTGTACGCACGCCCACCTCGACCACATAATGGGCTTCCCGTTCTTCTCGCCGATATTCGACGAGCGCACCACGCTCAACGTCTACGGTTGCCCCTGCGCCGCCGACTCGCTTGAGACCGCCATACGCAAACTGATGCGCACACCCTACTTCCCCGTCGACTTCAGCGCCCTGCCCTCCGAAATCACCTTCAACGAGGTCACGGCCGCGCCGTTCAAAATAGGCACCCTGTCACTAACCCCCATCCGCCTGAACCACCCGAACGGCGGCTGCGGCTACCGCATCGAGGAACGGGGGAAAGTCTTAGTCTTCATAACAGACAACGAATTGGAATACGGCAACCCCGGCTTCGACGCCGAATACTTCCAGACGCACAGCGCCGACGCCGACCTGCTCATCCACGACGCGGAATACACCGACGAAGAGTACAAACGCTACCAGTCGTGGGGCCACTCCAAGTACACGGACGCAATCAAACTCGCCGTCGCCGCCAAGGTCAAGAGGCTCGGCCTGTTCCATATAAACACGCGGCGCACGGACGACCAAATGGACGCTATCGTAGACGACGCAAAAAAAATAATCGCCCAAAGCGGGGCAAATGTCGAATGCTTCGGAATTGGAACCGGATTTGAGATTGCCATTTAAAGCGCCGGCGCCGACAACATGAACGACGAGATAACGAAATACATACGGGAACAGCCGCACGGCGTCACCCCCGAAGATATCGCGCGGCGGTTTTTGAAATTCCAAAATCCCAACAAAACGCTCGCCGCCGCCGCCGTCAAGGCCATCCTTGGGAAGGACGCCCGCGTTCGTTGCGGCGACGACGGGCTCTGGAAGCCAACGGCAACGGCGGCGCACGGCGGCGGGGTCGATGTCGCTGAGGCGCCGTGGGCCTGTGTGCACGTAACGGCCGACACAACGCGGCGGTCAATCGCCCACGTCTCGGTATGGACGCACATACCCGAACCGAACTGCCTCTGCAACGTCTGGCTTATCGACCCGGCTACGCTCTCCGAGGAAGACCGGGAACAGCTCTGCGACCCACGCGACCCGCCCTACGGCGGTGCGGACGCCGAACAAATCGCCCGGATTCTGTCGGACAAGATGCCCGTCTTCCTCTCGCAAAACCACTACTCAGCCCTCTCGCTCGCCGCGATGAACTGCGGCGCCGGCATAGACGACTACTACCTGATGAACCAACTGCTGCGCGCCGTAAAGGAACCGCCTGTCACCCCGCTCACCCTCGAAAAAGCCGCGGAGACCCTGCTCGGCGGCTTCCGGACGGCGGAGAGCGCCTACAAACGCGGCGAACTCCTCTGCCGCGCCGCCGCCGAGGTCATCGGCAAGATGAAAGCGGCGGGCATAGAGAACCGCGGGCAATTGGACGCGGCGCTCCGCGATGGGGCCGAATTCGACTTCACCGGCAAAAATATCTCCGAAAAGATGATATCGGAATTGCCGCTTCGGGCCGGGGTCTACGGTTTCACCGACAAGAGCGGCGCCTATATATATATAGGTAAAGCCGTGAACCTCCGCAGGCGCGTGGAGAACTACTTCCGCTTCAACAGCGAGTCCCCGGAAAAACTGGGCAAACTGCGGGCCGCGGCTCACGGGCTAACGATTCACGTCTGCGGCTCGGAATTGGAGGCGCTCATCTACGAACACCGCCTGATAAAAAAACACAAACCGCCCCTAAACAGCCAACTCCAAATATCCGAGCGGAAAGGCAGCCACAAACCGTTGCCGGACAGCGTGATACTCCTGCCCCACGCCCAAGACGGGTTCCGCGTGTCGGTCTGGATAAGGAAAGACCAAAAGATAAAACTGCGCTCCTTCGAGACGGACTTCGGCGAGGAAGCGGCTCTGTTGAAAGAGCTGCGGGAGTATTTCTATTCGGGAACGCTGCCAGCGACACCGGATGATTTCCCGGAACTTGAGATAGTGACGCGCTGGATAAAGAGGAACAGAGACGCCGACCCTACGTCTCTGACGATGGTAAACGTGGAGCATTTAGGCGCCGCGGCGGATATCGTCTCGGCGCTTAAGAACTATGGGGTTTAGGGACATTCCCAATCTTTTACCGAACACCGATAAGCAACGCTATCTTCTCCGGCTTCCCGTCAACCGTCTTTATCGTCCCCTTGACCAAATACGTGCCTTCCGGGACCGGACGCCCCCCGGCGTCTTTTAAGCCCCATGAACCGAATACATTGATATACAACGGATTACGTAGAAGAACCCATTTTCCGTATCAAGTCCGGCATGACCGTCGGACAGGCCGATGTTTTATGTGGGGACATATAATCCCGGATTACAGATAAAAATATTTAATTTTATTTGCGCACACGGCTGAAATTGTGTATATAATATGTATAGCGTATGTAAAATCGTATAAATCTTACTATCCCGCCCGGAGCGTCTTACATGAACACATTTCCGTCCCAAAAAATGTCCGTGAATGCGGCCCTGTTCGCCGCCGCGTTGCTTCTTGCGGCAAGCGCTTTTTCACAAACATTGGACACGGCTAAGGTGCCGGTCAGGGTGAATGTGGCCGCCACCGTCTCGATACTGCCGCCAAGCGGGTCAACGGGCGGCGTGGGGGTTACCCGCAACCTGACGGCCAATACGGTGGATACGTTGCTCATCGGTATAGAAAGGGGCGCCCTCCCGGTATCGCACAATCCGCAAACGCGGGCTAACGCTCCGGCCGTCTTTAAAAACTCCGCCGGGTCGATTTCCGTCGCCCTGTCCGCGCAATCGTACAGAAACGCGGAAATTTCGCTGTACGCGGGGAACGGGAAACGGCTGTTGCGCGATAAAGTCTCCGCCCAAAGCCCGGTAAATAACATCTCCCGCCCGAATATGGCGGCGGGGGCCTACCTGCTCTCGATTAAGGGGATAAACGACAATGCCGTAACCACCCGTTATATCCACGGCGGCGGGAGCCTTAATATCGGCGTGGCATTCGTGAACGAAGGCGCAACCGGCGCCGAGGCGCTCAGGAAAGAGGCGAATAGCTCGGCGGCCGGCGATTGGACGATAACCGCGACCGCGCCGGAGCATATCGGCGAATCGCGTCAGTTCACCCCGGTGGCGGGGATAAACCCGATTCAGAATTTCACTCTGTCGCAAGAAGCTGCGGACTCCGCCGGGTTTGTGCCGGAAGCGCTTGGAATCGGGGTAGGCGCCACCACGTCCGAACAGAGATTTGTGTGGTTTTCGGATTCGACCGCCGCCAATAATAAATCCTTTGTCCGCATTTTCAACGCGAGCGGCGCAATCGTCTCAACCGATTCGGGCGAGGCCCGCGGGGCATCCAAAGACAAACGATACCACAAGGTCGCTGCCCAAAATTTAAGCCCCAATACCGAGTACAGGTATTCCGTCTCCAACAACAAAACCGATTGGAGCCGCAAATACGGCTTCAAAACACCCGGCACCGGCGCTTTCGCTTTCGCGGTGGCGGGCGATATGCACCAGGGATACGTCCCTGACCCGGACAACAACAGAGTAGGGGCGCAAAGGGCCATTATCGGATGGGACACCACCATGAAAAGGATAGCCGCGCGCGATGTGAACTTTATCGCCAGCGTAGGCGACCACATCGACACCGCCGACCACGATGAGTTCTACAAACCCTTCTTCGCCCCAACGGCAATGCGGAATATTCCCTTTTCCGCGGCGATGGGAAATCACGATATCAACGACCTTTTTGTTTACCATTTTAATCTCCCGAACACCGCCTCGCGCAGTTTAATGATAAGTTACTCGCCGACTACCTGGTACGGAAGTTACTGGTATCTCTACAACAATGCCCTGTTCGTCGTACTGAACACGGGCGCGTACCTCATCAAGAGCACATCCGCCGAGAAATTGACGGAGGCAAGAGCCCATGTCAACTATTTTGATTCCATTATCACCAAAGCCAGGAACGCGCACATCGGAAAATACGACTGGCTCTTTGTCCAGCACCATAAATCAACGGAAAGCGTGGGAGCCCACGCCCAGGACGAAGAGATTCAGCTCTACAAGCAAGCCGGTTTTGAACTCTTGATGGACAAGCACAACGTAGACCTTGTGTTTGCCGGACACGACCATATATATGTGAGAACCAAGCCGATGAAAAACGGCAGTGTCGCAACGAGCGGAGGCACGGTATACCTCACTCTCCCAACGGCGTCCTATACGAAATTCTACCCTGAGGAATCGTCGCTTGTCGGCGGAAGCCATATCGCAAAATACAAGAAAAACAACTGGAACGGTTGGCCCGGATTCGGCATAGTCAATGTTAACGGAAAGAGTATTTCCGCTATTATTTATAATTATAATACCAGCGGGGGGGCGGATGTCGGCTTAGACACGTTATCTCTGAGTAAATAACGACCGTGTTAAAAACAACCGGCATTACTCTTTACCGCCCCCGCGTTTTTTTTGTAAAATTTTCCGGTTCCACCCCAAAAACCGCGTTTTTGAGGCCATTTGATGGGTTTTTAGCAAAAGAATCTTGATTTTCCGGTTCGGTTGTATTATATTATAATACGGCGCAAATACAACCGCCTCAATCAATCACATCAGCACAGGGGGGCCAAAAATGACGCGGGAGGAGCAAAACACGGTTCCGTCGGCGGAGTACGCTGAGGCTAACCGCTATATGGACAACGCCAAAGAAACGTTGAAAAGGGCGGAAAAGCAGGACGACGGGTATTACAGGGACGAAAAGTATGTCCGAACCGCTTGCGGAACGGCTTATCTGGGGGTCTTACGCGCCCTTGATGCGTGGCTTCTTATTAAAGGGGCACAGTTACCCGGCAAGAAAAAGCAGAAGTCAATAGAACTTTATGAATATACGGTTGCCCAAATAGACAAAAAAATGCTGTCCCGCCTGAAAGCCGCATATAGCGTTTTGCATTTGGATGGCTATTACCGCGGGGTAACGAGCATTGATACGATTGCGTCCGGATTTAAGGCCGCGTACGAGCTCATCGACAAAATCAAGCCGGAAAACCCCGTCGATGTCCCGGAAACGCGGGGCGGCAAGGCTAAAAGAGCGTGGAACACCTTTCTGATTTCGGCGGCGGCGATGTTTATGCGGAACAGGTTTTGAGGGGAGGAAAGGGCGGGATGAACCCGCGAGACTGTCTCGTCAAAAAACCTGTTTCAGATTTTTTTATTATTTCTATTGACTTTTTCGGCGGAATCACCTATATTAGTCGATCCTTAAAAACAAAGATTTATTACCCGATAATTTTCAAGTAAAAAGCCCACTGAAAACGTGCATACGAGATTTTGGAAACGTTTTTGAGTTTGGACAAAAAATTC
>JAITCM010000119.1 GCA_031283085.1 Chitinispirillales bacterium
CAACGCAATTATTGGGAACACATTATCCGCAACGAACAATCATATCAATGTATTGCTAATTACATTATGAACAACCAGGCAAATTGGAAAATGGATATGTTTTATACGGAATAATTTTCTATGTATTGCGGGCTATTTAAACAAAAAATATGTAATGGAACCAGCTTTTTCAAATATTATTGGCGGGGCTATGGGACGGCAGTGATTTGATTTTTAAGATTTTGATTTTATCCTTTTAATTCCGCCACGGTAACCCTGTTCTTCCCGTCGGTCTTGGATTTGTACAGCGCACTGTCGGCCGAAAGTATCAGTTCATCTTTTTTTACAGGGTTATTTCCGTCGTAGCAGGCCAAACCGAAACTGGCCGTGTATGGGATTTCGTGCTTCGCGCCGGCGTAGGGTGTCCCGGATATTGACTCGCAGATGCGCTTTGACATGGCCAGCGCCCCGACAGGGTCGGATTCGGGGAGTATGACGCCGAACTCCTCGCCGCCGTAACGGGCCGCCACGTCGCCGGTACGGATGTTTTCCGATACGCGCTTTGCCAGGTCGACTATCACCGCGTCGCCCGTCTGGTGGCCGTAAGTGTCGTTTATCGCCTTGAAGTCGTCTATGTCGGCGAGAAGCAGGGCGAAGACGCTCTTCTTGCGGTTGGCCCTGGCGATTTCACGTTCTAAAGCCTCGTAGAAGTATCGGTGGTTCGCGATACCCGTCAGGTTGTCGGTTTTGGCCTGTAAACGCGTCTGCAGGTCAAGGTAGACGTGCTCTATGACGGGCGACGTGAAAGAGGTCAGGATGTGCAAATACCTGCTCCGCCTCTCGTCGATGTCGGCGTTTGCGGCGAGCCAGACGGTCAGGCTGCCTATGGTTTTGCCTGTTACCACAAGCGGAAAGTTCAGGCACTTGTAGGCCGCGGCGGCGCTAAACTCGCCGCGTCGGCCCCTGTACACGTAGTGCGGGACGGCGCCGCTTTGGAAACGCTCTTTGTCGATGCCGACGAAGGCGTCCGCCCAATTTTCGACGAACACGCCGCCCTGCGCCGCCCTGTCGAACTCGCCCGCCTGAGGCATGGAGTATATCTCCCTGTAGTCGGGCAGGCAGACCTCTATCGTGCAGAACTTGGCGTCGGCCTTGCAGTTGGCCTCCTCAAGCGTTATCCGCATCACCTCCGATATTTCGAGGGTGAGCGTCAGCTTGCGGGTGAAGTGGTAAAGCGAGGCAAGGTCGTCCACATGCCCTTTAACCGCCGGAGACACGAGGTCGGAATCCTTCATTAGCATCAGGCTCTTCAGGTGGAACGCCCGCATGGCCATCATCTTCTCAACGCGGCCGCGCAGTTCGTTAAGGGCGAAGGGCTTGAGCAGGTACGACCCCGCGCCGTTGTTGACGGCCGCGGCGGCGGAGTCCACGGTGGCGTTTCCGGATATCATGAGAACCTCGACGAACTCGTCGCGGCTCTTGGCGCAGGCCAGCACCGTAAGCCCCGTCGCGTCGGGAAGCCCAAGGTCGGTTATCACCAAATCAAAATCGCTCGCGCCTATAAGCTCAACGGCCTCATCGACGCCCGCGGCTAAGGCGACATCGTAACGCTCGCGCAGCGCCCCCGCCAAAAAATCGCGAACGGACGGGTCGCCGTCCACAACAAGTATCGAACGCCCGACAGAAGCGCTTCCCGTCGCCATTTTACCCGGTACCCCCATTATTAAAGAAATCGACACAAAATCTTATAAATATAATATATGGCCGAACGAACTATAAAATTTGACATACAGAGCGCTTTTTGCTATTTTATAGACGTCGAGGCGGACGGCCGCCCTTTTTTGACTTTGATTTTAAATTTGACTTTTTCGCGGTAAATAATATATAATAGATGTGGGCAAATATCCCATAGAACAAGGAAAGGACCGTAAGCAAAATATGCGTTTCAACCGCCTGTACCCGTTATCCGCCCTGATAGGCGCCGCCATACTCATCTTATTCTGCTCCCGCACCGACGTCATCACCGACGCGGGCAGCAGCGCGGTTACCGACTTTAACCCCGGCCTGACCGACCTTGACCGCGGGTTCGCGACGTTCACCCGGCTTGATACGGCGGTCGGCACCGCGTTCAGCCTGCCGGCGTCGCCCGACCCGCTCTTCGGCACGTTCATCGCGGACAATATACTCATAGGCCTGAGCGACGACAACGATACGCTTGCCGCCCATATCCTGTACGATGTGCCCGGAGACACCTCCTACGCCCCGGGAGATTCGCTTATCAGGGCATATATGTGCTTTCGGGCGGCCGACAGCGTCTCCGGCGGCGCCGCTATCGCGCTCTTCCACAGCGACCCGCTCCCAGGGTTCACTCCGGTGAACAGGGCCGACAACAACGCGGGCAACGGCGCGGCGGGCAGCTTCTCGCTCCGCGGCACGGATGTATGCACCTTGCAGCTCCGCGACGATTTGGCGGACAGCCTCTTCAGGGCGAGAGCCTCGCGTGACACCGGCCTCCATAGCCCCTTCGCGTTCAGCATCGTGGATTACACGGGCCCCCTGATTAAGATGGACAACCCATATATTGTCGTCGAGCGCGTGAGAAGGGTTTGCTGCGACAACGACACCTTATGGGCGCTGTCGGACACGCTCCGCGGGTCCACCCGCTACTCGGCCTTTGAGGACGCGGCGCAGGCGGCGGAGCGGGCGAATGAACCCTATTCGTCGCAAATCACGCAACGCACGGCGGTGTTCAGGATAAACGTGGGCAAAATATTAGACTCGCTCTCGCTGTTGGGGCTCTCCGGCGGCAACAGCGAGCTTTTGGACGCCGTGCTCACCGTCCGGTACCACCGCGACTCGACGGCCGCGGGAGCGAGAGCTAAAATGCGGTCAAGAAACGTCGGCAACTTCAAGGCGTTGATACTCGACACGCTTTTGAGGAAAGATATAGACACGCTGTCGGAGTCGGGCGCGCATCTGCTGCGTTACCGGTTTACTAATGTAAATTTGCTCAATCCCGCGACGCCGTACACCTCTCTCCCGTTCAAGACGGTTTTGAGGGACGTCATTCGCAAATACACCCCCGGAATCGGAGATACCGCGTACGTATACGTATATCTGCGCGCGACCGTGGAGCGCGGCACGATTTGGTGGTGTAAACCCGAAAAAACGTACCCGCCCAACATACCCAGCGTCACCGTTGAAACCGTCTTCACGCCTTACGGCCTTCACAGAGGAAACGACATAAACCAATGAAAAAGACACTCGTTACGGCATTAATCTTTTTTGCGGCGCTGCGCGCCGGCGCGCAGTCGCCGCTCGGCATCAACTATCCCCTGGGGGTGCCCGACCTTGCCGTCACAGGCGCCTCCGCGGCCATGGGGGGCGGCGGCACGGCGGCCGTTGACGAATACATGGGCGCAAGCCTCAATCCGGCCAACGCGGCCGTGGGCAATCGGGCGATATTCTCGGCCCTCATCTCCTACGACATCGTGAACGTCTACGACGACGGCGCGTCGGCGGAGGTCTCCGGATATATGCCTAAACTCCTCTCCATAATCCTCCCCGCGGGACGGGCGGGGAACGTGGTTTTCGCCATGCAGAAGCGCTACGACGCGAACCTGAACTTTCATGCCACACGGGATTATACGCTCGAACCGACGATGCCGACGACCCACACCCCCACAATTGAGATACACCGCAAGGGCGGGCTATCCTCGTGGCAGGCGGGCTGGGCGTACCGTTTCGGCAACGGCGTGAGCCTGGGCCTCATATACGAACGCCTGTTCTTTAGCCTTGATTCACGATACGTCCGTAAATCGGTGCTTTCATACTATCTGGATAAGAGCGACGTGGAATCGTACACAACAACCGTCACGGACAGCGCGAACTCCGACTTTTCGAGCGACGCCTTCCGCTTTGGCACGCAGATACCCGTGCACGGGAAAGTGACGCTCGGCTTCACCGGCGAGTATATGTTACCGGGGCGCGACAACGGTTCGGAGACGGGCGGACACCGCCGCTCCGACGACACCTCCGCCCTCGGATACCACAGTAAAAAATTCTCGGCGACGCTGCCGTGGTCAATGGGCATCGGCGCCGCGTACAGACCCTCCGACCACTGGCTCTTCGTGGCCGACGCCCGCACCACACCATGGGATTTTTACGAGAAATTTTACGAAGACGAGCCTGATGATACCGCCGCGAAACCCCAATGGGAACTCGGCGTATCCGCCGGGGCGCGCTACATACCGGCGGCAAACCGGCTCAGCTCAAAATATTGGGAAAAAATCAACTACGGCGCCGGCGCGAGGTACGCCACGCTGCCAAACGGTAAAGACTACGGCAGGGCGCGCGAATACGCGTTCTCCGTGGGCGCAGGGCTGCCCATCCCCCGCGACGGCGGGATGGTCGACATCGTCGTAAGTTTCGGCAAACGCTACGACCCGAAGTACAGCAAATACGAAGAGAGCGTCGTAAAGCTGCAATTGGGTCTAAACGGCGGCCGCAACTGGTTCCAAAAAGACGCGTCAAAAGAGTACTGACCGTCGCCATTCGACATACCTAAACGGGAACCGGCGATGTCTATATCTCGAAGAAACAACCGTGCGTTAAATCGAGTCCTGCGGGAAGCGGTACGCGCGCGCACACGCGCCGAACATATACCGGGGGAGTCCGTAAAGCCCGCCGCGCCAGCCTATACGTTCTGCGCCGACATCCCGGAGCGTTACAACGATTCATACGTCAGAGCCATACCCAAAGACCCGCAAAACACATTCGTCTACTGGGAACTGCGAAAGGGCCACGCGGACGGAAGCCTGCTTGCGGACAGGGGAACGGCGCACGTGGAAAACGGCGAGGCGGTAAGAATCGGCGAACAGCTGAGCGAAAGCCGGCGGCGCCATGCCGAGGCGGAGGCCGAAAACAACGCTCGCGCCGCGGCGCCGATACCCGTTAACGACGACAGCGGCGGCAATACCGGCCGTTACGACCGAAGCAAAGAGCGCCCGCGGGACGATTTTCAACAGCCGCGTTACAACCGGGAAAATTACAGCCAAACCGGTTGGGATAACCGCGAACGGCATAACCGGCCGGACGACGGGCCCATACACCGCCATAATCACGCTGACGATACGGTGAAAAGCGGGCTCGCGGCGCGCGTCGCGGCGGACACGGCCCGCCATCCCCCAAAAGCAAACGGAGACGACGAATTTCGAGCCGGTACGGATAACGGCGGCCGGTACCGCCGCGACGAGCGCGCGGCGGACATCCTCCGGATTGTCAACACGCATCGCCTTTTTGACGACTCGTTCGAGCCGCGGAATAATTATCATGCCGTCAACCGGGGCGGCGGCGAACAGTACCGCCTCCACGACGGGCATCAACGGCGCCTTTATTGCCTTGCCGATAACCGGTATATATGGAATGACGGCGCCGGCTACGCCCAATGCCGCCGTAACGACGACAGCGCCGCTTTTTCGGAGATGCTTGCCGCACTGATAGCCCGGTGCAATCAATACATTTCCGACTGCCGCCAAAGCGGCGGCGGCCAGCTCGCCCGCGCCATGAGCTCCGGCCTCCTCTGCGGCGTAAACGCGGAGAAACTCACATGACGCCGCGCGGCTACCTCGCCATCGTCCTGCACGCCCACCTCCCCTTTGTCCGCCATCCGGAGACAAACTACATGATGGAGGAAAACTGGCTCTACGAGGCGATGACGGAAACCTACATCCCGCTGCTCGCCTGCTTCGACAACCTGCTCTCCGACGCCGTCCCTTTCCGGATTACGATGGTTCTCACCCCAACGCTGTGCGCCATGCTCGACGACGACCTTCTGCGCGGCCGGTACGCCGCCCATATACGCCGCCTTATAGAGCTTGCCGACAAAGAGGTCAGGCGTACGCGGCGCAACGCGGCGATGAACCGCGCGGCGCGGATGTATTTGGAACGTTTTCTCCTCTGTCAATACACTTTCGAGGATAAGTACGGGCGCGACCTTATCTCCGGATTCGGAAAGCTGCAGGACGCCGGCGTTTTGGAGATAATGACATGCGCGGCCACGCACGGCTATTTGCCGAATATGCAGTCAAACGCCAACGCGGTACGGGCGCAGGTGGACGTGGCCGTCCGGTCGTACCACGGCTTCTTCGGGCGCCGCCCGCGCGGAATATGGCTGCCCGAATGCGGATACTACCGGGGGTTAGAGACCATTCTGCACAACTGCGGCCTGCGCTACCTCTTCATGGAAACGCACGGGCTTTTGGACGCCGACCCGCGCCCGCCGAACGGGGTATACGCGCCGGTTCGATGCAGGGAAGCCCCGGTGGCGGCCTTCGCCCGCGACGCCGAATGCTCGCGCTCGGTGTGGAGCGCCGACGAAGGCTACCCCGGCGACCCGCACTACCGCGACTTCCACAAAGACATAGGAAATGACCTCGATATGCGCTACATCGCCCCCTACATAGACCCGGCGGGCATACGTATCCACACCGGCATAAAGTACCACCGCGTAACGGACAAGCGCAGCCCGGACAAACAGCTTTACGAGAGGGAAAACGCGCTGCGCCGCGCCTCCGTCCACGCCTCCGACTTCATAAACAAACGCGCCGCGCAAATCGGCAAAATCGCCGACGGCATGAACCGCCCCCCCATAACGGCGGCCCCCTACGACGCCGAACTCTTCGGCCACTGGTGGTTCGAGGGCCCCGAATGGCTAAACTTCCTCATCCGCAAGTGCGCCGCCGACCAGGACACCTTCGCGATGATAACACCGTCGGAATACCTGGAACTGCACCCGGAAAACCACACCTGCGCCCCCGCGTTCTCAAGCTGGGGCGACGGCGGATACTCGCAGGTCTGGCTCAACGAAACAAACGAGTGGATATACCCGCACCTGCACAGAATGGAGGACAAAATGACCGATTGCGCCAGAGAGTTCCGTCTTGTGGGCTGCGGCCTCGAACAGAGAGCGCTAAACCAAATGGCCAGAGAACTGCTCTTAGCCCAGTCAAGCGACTGGGCGTTCATCATGAAGACCGGAACGACGGTGGAGTACGCGACACGCAGGGTGAAAGAACACATAGCGAGCTTCCTGAAACTGCACGACCAGGTAAAAGGCCGAAATATCGACGAGACGTTTGTGACGCTGCTGGAGTCGCACAACAATATATTTCCCTGGATTGATTTCCGGGCCTACTGCTGATACCCGTCCTGGCTAAGGATTACGCGGTGACGAAGCAAAAGCGTACCTTTTGCGCGATTTGACTTTTGACGGCGGAATAATTATTTTACTTGGCGACAGGCGCAATCCCGCGCCGGATACGGAGCGCAGGCAAAATGGTCGTAATACCACCCGGAGCGGAAATACTTCCGCCGTCCGACGACCGCATATTCAAGACGGTGCTGACCCACCCAAGCGCCGGGCGCGTCCTGATAGATGTCGTCTCCGCGGCGACAGGCCACAACATAGTGAACGCGCAACTGCTAAACAACGAACTGCCGGTATCGAACGCAACGGAAAAAAGCCAACGCTTTGACTTGAACTGCACGGTCATTGACAACAACGGCCAAAAGCGCCAAATAAACGTGGAGATGCAGGGTTCCGTAATATGGGAGCTTGCGGACGGTCCTTTGAATTTTAGTAGCAAGTACGCCTACTACGGGATGGACCTGTTTACGTCGCAACCATCGGTAGGGATAGAATACGCGGATTTGATGCAAACGTACCAAGTCACGTTCTGCAATTACACCGTATTCCCTGACAAGCCGGATTTCATCCACGAGATAGCGTTGCGCTTCCCTGACGGCGAAGTGTTTTGCGACCTGCTCAAAATTGTGGTAATAGAAATGAGCAAGCTGGACTATACGCGAAATAAGCGGGTGGAGGAATTGACAGATATAGAGAAGTGGGGGCTGTTTTTCGGATACGCGCAAGACCCGCGGTACAGAGAAATAATCAACAATATCATAAAAACCAAAGAGGAGGTAGGTATGGCGACAGAATTGTTGCTTGAGGTAAGCCAAGACCAGGAAGAGCGCGCCCGGATAAGGAGCCGCAAGAAGTTCCTGATGGACGAGACGTCGAATATGATTACGGCAAAGAAGCTCATGGAGAAGGGCAGGGAAGAGGGTATGGCAAGGGGCAGGGCGGAGGGCAGGGCGGGGGGCAGGGCGGAGGGCAGGGCGGAGGGCAGGGCGGAGGGCAGGGCGGAAGAGCGGCAGGAACGCGATGTGGAGAACATCAAACGTATGTACCGAAAAGGCTACGGCGTTACGACTATCGCGGATGTATTGGACCTCCCGGAAAAGAAAGTCAACGATATTTTGGGCCTGTAGAGCGGCGGGGTTGTGTCCGCCGCGTTTGGTTCCGTTACCTGTTTCATACAGAGAAAAACGTTATGACGGAAAGAATATTATGAAAACCGCGGAAAAAGAGAGCGTTCCCAGGCTGATGGTCGTGACCGGCGACGACCCCTTCGCGATGGACCTCTCCAGAAGCGAGTACCTGGAACGGGTCAAAGCCGCGTACGGCCGGTATACGCTCGAAAACTTCGATTCGACGATTGAGCGCATAGGGGACTTTACCGCCCGCGCCATGACCGCTTCGCTCTTTCAGGAAATCCGCGTCTGCTGCGTCCTGCACGCCCAGTCGCTCTCCGACAGGGAACTCGCGGCGCTTGACGCGGCGCTCGGCTACGGGATACCGGACGTTTTCATCTTCGTCTCCGCCGAAATTGAAAAGAAAAGCGCCGCTGAAAAGAAGGTAAAAGAGGGATTGCGCCTCAAGGAACGCGCTAAGGACGGCTCCGTGTCCGTGCGGGACGCGGCCAAACCCTACGACAACAAGGTCGCCGACTGGATTGTCGAACAGGTCCCCAAATTCTACGACAGACAGATAGGCAAGCCGGAAGCGCAGCTGCTCGCCGACACGGTCGAGTACGACCTAATCTACTCCGAACTCCAGAAGATAGACATGGCGCTGCCCCCCGGCGCCCGAATCGACAGAAAAATAATCCAGGAGATTACCGGCGCGACACGGACCATGACGGTCTACGAACTCGCCGCCGCCTTAGGCAAAAGAGACCTGCCCGCCGCGCTCAGAGTCTTAGACTCGCTGATATCGTCAAACCTCTACGCCCCGTTAGCCGTTTCCGCGGTGTTTAAACACTTCTGGTCAATGCTGAAAATCAAAAAATTTCTGCAAAAGAACCCAGCCCTGCTTAAACAGTACAACTCAAGGGGATACGGGCCCGACTCCCCGCAGACAATAGCCGCCGCCGAAATCGGCATAGCCTGCGGAATCGTCACCGAAAAGACAAAAAACCGCGTCTACCCCGCAATCATACTGTCCGGAATAGTTAACCATGCCCAAAATTTCAGCGGCGCCGGGTTGACTGAAATCATAAAAACGCTGCAAAAGTTTGATGTGGACGTAAAAACAGGCCGGACCTCCGACGACGCCCTTAGCCTGCAAATGCTGTGCTACAAGATTATCGGGACGGAGTGAAAACGAGACGGTATTGTTCCGAAAAACTGTCTAAATGAAACACCAAAAACCGCGAAAAATAAGGGCTTTTTAACGATTTGAAAACAATGAGATACTTCTTTAGAACAGAATACGACGGCACCCGCTTCCACGGCTGGCAGAACCAGCCCGACGGCGTCAGCGTCCAGCGGCTCATAGAAGAGGCGCTCTCCGTCGCCCTCCGCGCCCCGTGCCCCATCGTCGGCGCCGGACGCACCGACGCCGGAGTCCACGCCCGCGCCCAGGGCGCCCACTTCGACGCGCCCGATTCCGTCGATATTGATACCGACCGCCTGACCGTCTCCGTAAACGCGCTCCTGCCCCCGGACATCGCCGTCTACGGCATGGTTCCGGTACGCCCCGATTTTCACGCCCGTTATTCCGCCGTCTCCCGGCGGTACATATATTATTTTTCCGACAGGAAGAGCCCAATCAACTACAAGAGGGTGTGGATGATATATTATCCCGTAGACTGGGAACGCATCGCGTCGGAGGCGAAACACATTGTCGGACGGCACGACTTTACGGCGTTTTGCGCGTCCGGCGCCGATTCGGACGACAAGGAGTGCGACGTGGCGTCCGCCGCCCTCTCCCTCGGCGAAAACGGCGTGAGGACGTTCACCATAGAGGCGAACCGCTTTATCTACAAGATGGTCCGCTCCCTTGTCGGCACGCTCGTGGACATCGGGCGCGGACGGCTCTCCGCCGCTATGGACGCCATAATCGGCTCGCGGGACAGAAGCATGGCCGGAGAGACCGCCCCGGCCTGCGGACTCGTCCTGGAGTGGGTGGGCTACCCGCCCGCGGAGCGCCTGTGAACGGCGGTCGCGTCTCCGTAAAGGCGCTCATCGTGTCCTCCGTGGTCGCTATGGCGGCGGGGCTGCTCGCCGGCGGGGAGGCCATACGCCTGATATACTCTGACGACTTCCTGAACGTCATCGGCAACCGCATCGCCCGCGAGGGCGAACTGCTGGCGGAGCTCGAAAAGATGCGCGGCGACAACGCCCTGCGCTCCGCGGGCGACAACCGCGCCAACGCGATAGTGCATGCCACAAGCCTGGTGGCGCCGAGCGTGGTCGGCATCGTCGTAACACAAATACAAGTGGTGCAAAACCCCTACGCCGGCGACAACTTCTTCGACTTCTTCTTCGGCCCGAACCTCAACCCGCAGCGCTACCGCAGCATAGAGAACATAGGGTCGGGCTTCGTCATAAGCGCCGACGGGATGATAATGACCAACTACCACGTGGTGAAAAACGCCGCCCGCCTCTACGTCAACTTCCCCGACGGCTCCCGCGTGGAGGGAAATATAGTGGGCGTGGACGAAAAATCCGACATAGCCGTCGTATCGGCGAAGGGCGGAGGCTACACGCCCGCCGCCCTCGGCAACTCCGACAAATGCCTGATAGGGGAGTGGAGCATAGCCCTCGGCAACCCCTTTCTGAACTTCATAAACGACGCTCGCCCCACTGTGACGGTGGGCGTCATAAGCGCCCTCAACCGCAACTTCGCGCCCTCCGAGGGCGTATACTACCAGGGCATGATACAAACCGACGCGTCGATAAACTCCGGCAACTCCGGCGGCCCGCTCGTCAACTCCATGGGCGAGGTCATAGGGATAAACTCATTCATCTACACCGGCAGCGCCGGAAATACCGGCTCCATAGGGATAGGCTTCGCCATCCCCATAAACAGGGCGCAGCGCGTGTCGAGGGAACTTATCGCCCACGGCAGCAGAAGACCGGTGTGGACCGGCATAACGGTACAGGACATGAACCGCGCCGTAGCCTCGGCGCTAAACTACAAAAACTCCGAAGGCGTGGTAATAGCGGGCGTCAAACCCCATAGCCCCGGGGCCGCGGCGGGCATCAAACCGGGCGACGTCATAAATAAAATGCGCGGCAGAACGATAATGAGCAGCGCCGACCTGGACGGCTTTTTTATAGACTGCTTTGTGGACGATACGGTGGACATAAGCGTAATAAGGAACGGAAAGACGGTAGCGGCGGAACTGGTACTGAAAGAATACCCAAAACCGGGTAAAAAGCATTAGGGGCGGTATACTCTGCGCCGGTGTAACGGAAAGCCGTTACAAGTATGCAGAGCGGGTTGCGGAGGCATTCGATATTACGCAGGAGAAGCCGTTTTCCGGGACATTTTTCTTTGAGCAAAACCCACGGCCATAAGGTCTCTCAAAGTGGGCTATTTTACCTTGCCGGGTTCACCGACAAGGCGGTTTTGCCGAAATTACCACTTCCCTACCGCTCCGGTGGGCGACACTATTGTAATCAGGGCGTTGCTATGGTCTAATTCCACCAAATACATCCCTAACGCCCGCGCAAGCTCCCGGGCGTCGTCGTCAAAGGTAATCCCGGCTATGGCGGCGTAAATCGTCTTGCCGGTCAACCCGGCTTTAGTTTCGTGTTCCCTTAGCCTGCCCATCCGATTCACGTGCTTACTCACATCGTCTCTAATTGCCCATGTCTTCACCTCCACCGCCATGACCGCCTCGCCGTTTTCGAGG
Organism: Chitinispirillales bacterium; assembly: GCA_031283085.1. Lineage (GTDB taxonomy): Bacteria > Fibrobacterota > Chitinivibrionia > Chitinivibrionales > Chitinispirillaceae > GUT77. The sequence continues at coordinate 12,027 of JAITCM010000119.1, forward strand.
AATAAATCTACCTCCGCATACTGTTTGCCGCCGGCGGTAAATATCTTGTTTGGGGATATGTTGTCAAACTGATACCCAAACTGCGTGTTCAAGGTCTCCATCAAGCCCGGAAGCAACACCAACTCGGTAACCTTGCCGAGGCTATTGTTTATGCCGCCAACATTACTATTCAATTTATCTACTGATTCGGACAGATCCTTCGTCGTTTTATCTACTGATTCGGACAGTTCCTTCGTCGTTTTATCTACTGATTCGGACAGTTCCTTCATCGTTTTATCTACTGATTCGGACAGTTCTTTCGTCGTTTTATCTACTGATTCGGACAGTTCCTTCATCGTTTGCCGCAACTCCCGCGAGGTCTCTTTCACCGTCTTGGCCACCGCCGCGATTTTCCGCGTCAGCATCTTCTCAGACGTCGCCATTTTCCGCGTCAGCATCTCCTCAGACGCCGCCATTTTAGCGTCAGTCTCCACCTTAGACGTTGCCAACATTACCATAACCTCGTCTAACCTATCCACCCGGCTACCCAAAGATATCTTCTTGTTATTGCTTGCAGGCTTTGGGTTGGATAGTTTCTTTTTGGCCTTTTTAGCCGGCGGCGTTCTTTTGGCCGATGCCGCTCCCGTGGTTCTTGCGCCCATAATGCTCTCCTTGTCCATGGCTTCTGTTTCGATGTCGGCTATATAGAGCCGACATCGCCCCCCGCCGGAACCCCTCCAGCGACCGGGTACGATAACTAAAATAATTAATTTTTGGGGGAAGATTCAGAAATTATAATTGATTTTTTTGTGGTTTGGCATTTGAAATACCCAATAATGTTTCCCAACATATTGCAGGGGCGGGGTTCGCCCGCCCCTGCGTCATTGTCTACGATGGCGGGTTTGGGGTGATGGGTGGGTTTTGTGGGATAATGGACGGGGCGGGCAGACCCCGCCCCTACAATGGCGTTGTTGTTGGCATTGCCAGGCACGGGGTGGGCGGTAATTTCAATTCCTCAGGCTCAATGCATCGCAATGACCACCTTAAATAGCCCCAAAAAGCCACATATAGCAATATAATATAATTGTTCGAGTTAACACATTTTTATTTGGCTCTTCAGGAATTATGGTGAGAAGCGGTAAGACGGGGGCGGCATCCCGCGGCGCCTTGTCCGGCGCGAGCAAACATTATGGGCGCCTTAGCCGTCGTTCACCACCCACCCCCCGATATTCCTCTTCTCAAAGTCAAAGTTCACCCCCACCTTGAACACTTTCTTCCCGCTCCCTGTCCACGGATAGGCGTACTCTTTGTCATCAATCTGCGCAAGCGCTTCCTCCGCGCTGCCGTCTAATTTGAACTCGAAGCAGTAGACGATGTCCGGCGTTTCGACGAGCGTGTCAAGCCGCCCCGCCGCAATCCGCACTTCCGAGCGGCAGTTGAAGCCCAGCATCTTGAATATCAGGTGCACTACAGACTGGAAGTATTTCTCCTTATCCCCCACTATATCGTAGGGGATTTCGGCGAAGAACAGCTTTACCGCGTTCATAGCGATATCAACATCACCGTCGTAGAGCGCGTCTATAAGCTTGAAGTGGAGTGCCTCACCCCTTTCCGGCGGGAGGCCCAAACCGTGTTTTACCAGCGAATCCGCGAAAGCGGCGTGTACCTCCTCATTCGGGTAGTCAAGCGTGAAGCGCTGCCGATTTTCGTCGTAGTCGGTTATCGTGAGGTAACCGGTTTGGTACAGGAGAGGCGCGGCCGTCATACAGTCTATGTCAAAATTGCCGAAATCCCTGAATTCGACATACATTTTGCCCAATCCTAATAGATTAATCCTGTGTTTTTTGAGTAATTCCACAAGGAATGAGGGGGTGGCGCTCCCGTACCAATAGTCCGAGAATTCTCCGTTATTGTAAAAATGGTTGAGCATCCCAAACGGGTTATAGACCGTAAGCGGGTCTTTAGTGAAGCGGTAGCCGTTGTAGAATCTGCGCAGTTTGCCCATATACTCCCCGCGGTTGCGCCCGGTGGTTTTCAGGACGCTCTCTATCTCCGGCTCGAAGCCGGTTTCCAGTTCTTTCTGGGTCAGCCCGCAGAGGTCGGCGTAGCGCGGGTCGAACGTCAGGTCGGATAACTGGTTCAGGTCGGAGAATATGCTCACTTGGGAGAACTTACTCACACCGGTTATGAAGATGAAGCGCAGGCGGGCGTCGCAGGATTTCAGGACGCTGTAGAAGCCTTTGAGGGTGTTCCGTAATTCAATATGCGCATTCCGCTTGCCTAAGGTAGCGGTCAGCGGCTTGTCGTACTCATCGATGATGACGACAGCTTTCTCACCCGTCTTTTCGCAAACTTCTTCTATGAGATATTTAAACCGGCTTGCCGGCGAGTCAGCGCGGTCAATCGCGGCGCAATACTTTCTCGCCACGCTTTGCGTCTCGGCGTATATGGTGGAACGCAACGCCTTGACGCCATCGTCAACGTAGTTCCCCGCGTTCAGGTCGATATGTATCACCGGATGCCGCTTCCACTCCCAGTCAAGCGAGTCCATGGCCAGCGCCGGCCGCCCCGAAATCTCCCCGAAAAGCTCCCGCCGACCCTCAAAGATAGCCCCAAGCGTGGAACAGAGCAGCGACTTCCCGAACCGCCGCGGGCGGGAGAGGAAGAACGCCCCCGGAGCGCCGCTTATCAACGGGTATATCTGCGGCGTCTTGTCCACATAGACGCAACCGCTCTCCCGAATTTTCGGGAAGTCCTGGATGCCTGTGGGCAAAATCCGCTTAGCCGGGGCTTTTGTCGGGTTCGTCGCCATGATGATTATAAGTTAATATTCGCACGGGAACACTTGGGTAAATAATTGAGATTTTTGGCGCTTCGCCAAAACCATCTAAAAGAACGGCAATTCCGGCGAAATGGACGCACCCCTGACGGGGTGTATTAATTTTTGGGGGAAGATTCAGAAATTATAATTGATTTTTTGTGATTTGACATTTGGAATATCCAATAATGTTTCCCAACGTATTGTAGGGGCGGGGTTCGCCCGCCCCTACGTCATTAATTTACGACGACGGGTTTGGGGTGATGGGTGGGGTCGGTGGGATAATGGACGGGGCGGGCAGACCCCGCCCCTACGTCATTGTCTACGACGGCGGGTTTGGGGTGATGGGTGGGTTTTGTGGAATAATGGACGGGGCGGGCAGACCCCGCCCCTACGTCATTGTCTACGACGGCGGGTTTGGGGTGATGGGTGGGGTCGGTGGAATAATGGACGGGGCGGGCAGACCCCGCCCCTACAACGGCGTTGTTGTTGGCATTGCCAGGCACGGGGTGGGCGGCAATTTCAATAATGCAATGAAAATGATTTGGCATAATCGCATATTTGTGTAACACAATATGCGGGTATTTTACTTTTAAACCTTGCCATTCATCATTCACAATCTGCCCATATTCATTTAACACCATCCAACCGTCAATTACTTTTCCAAATAAACACTTCCTGTCCTGTACGCACACTGTCACAAAATAAAAGCCGGCCTGCGAATAATCGTAGCCTTTTAAACGAATGCTGCGACGATGGCAGATAACCGGATGGTAAAACATTTTTTCCATTTCCCAATTTGCGAATTGATGATTTGTGGTTTTTGGGCGATTCGGTAAAACGTGAAAAAAACTGCAACCTACCGCACAAACCGAGAGAATAGGAGCGGGGCCGGCCCGCGGCGTCCTACGAGAGATGTAGCCGAAAAGAATATGGCGGCTAACGGTTATAATATACATTCATGTTGGGGTTCGGCGTTTGAAATATTCAATAATGTTTCCCAACGTATTGTAGGGGCGGGGTTCGCCCGCCCCTACATCATTGTCTACAATGGCGGGTGTGGGGTGATGGGTGGGTTTGGTGGAATATACGAATATTAGACCGCTACGTTGTAGTCGGCAAACTGCTCAATGGGAATCTCCACGCTTTTCTCAGCTAAATCCCAGTCCATAACAAGGTTGAAGCTCCCTTTTTTTCCGGTCTTCTTGTTTACGGTAAAATACCCCGAACCGTCCCCGATGTCATACGGCGGCTCAAAACGAAAACCCCAAAAATCCCCGAAATCTCGACACCCATCAAAAACCGTGAAGCCTATTTTTTCCGCGTCGCTTTTCGCTTTAAGATATGCTTCGTGTAAAGTCATATTCACTACCTCCTGTTTTTCACGGCATTTATAACCGTATCGTTAGGCTTTGTGTTATCAAGCCTAACATACGCTATTGACTGCGGTTTCATACGCTCTAAATGATTGACATTCTCTTTACCTATTTGCCCATCATCATACTTAACCACTCCGTCGCGTATCTCCAAAGAGAAGAGGTGGCCATTCCCATCCAAAACATTCTCCCCTCTAATAGCACCTCTTGCGCCCTCCCCCCACTTCAATAAATGCTGTTCTAATTTCGGTATCATTTCACTTGCGACATCCGTTGTTGACACCATCGACGCGTATTGTACCGTTGCCCCATCAAACATATCTGCCAATTCGCTGATGTGCATCCCTAAACCAGGTTGAGCTTCCACATCTAATCCCCGGTGCCGCAATTCATTTGCTACCGCGCAATTTCCGCAATTACGAGTAAATTGTTGGTACCCTGTCCATAAGTAAGGGTTTATCGCCTCCAAGTTTTGTTGATTGCTCCGCTCGTCCTCTATTCGTTCAAAATCCAAAGCACCGTCCCCCCTGTTATCTAATATACCATCTTCCGCGCCGGAAAGCAAATTATTTTGAGCCTCCCCGCCCGCCACCCTGTCGAACACGTCCGGCTCCTTCGCCTTCATCATAATATTTAGTATTTTTTCTGCAGTTAGTATCACAGATGATATATATTTATATACTGCCGTCCCATAGAAAAGACGCTGTTGTGAATAGCGTTGAAAAACAGTTGATATTGCGGAAAGCCCCGTCAGGGGCGACACGCCGGCGGTTTTACCGCCGAGCCATTAACCGGGGGTTAAAACCCCCGGTTAATAAAGTAACGCCGCTGCGCGGCGTTATTAACACTTACACAAAGATATGGCAAGGATTAAAAAATGCGCACAATATACTTAGTGGCCCTAAACACCTTCAAAGAGACCGTTCGCAACAAGGTTCTCTACAACATTTTATTGGTGGCCGCCGTCGTTCTCCTGCTCGCCATGTCCTTCGGCGACCTCTCCGTGATGTCGCGGGTTCAGGTGATGTCCGACTTCGGGCTCGCCACCATGTCGCTCACCGGCCTTCTCCTCGCCGTTTTCATCGGCGTGGGCGTGCTCGGCGCGGAGATTGTCGACAAGACGGTCTACGGCGTGCTCTGCAAGCCGGTCGACCGTATACAGTTCATTGTCGGCAAGTTTTTAGGCCTCTTCGTCACGCTTGCCCTGAATTTCCTGCTTATCGCGTTGATATTCGTGACCGCGATAACGCTCATGACCGGCCGCGCCCCGCAGGCGGAAATCTTCTCGGCGGTGCTGCTGCTGATGGTTGAGATGTCGGTCGTCATAGCCGCGGCGATAGCGTGGTCGTGCTTCACCACGCCCACGCTTGCGGCTATCTTCACGCTGTCTTTCTACGTGGCCGGCCACCTGAACGACCTAATCACCTTAGGCGCCGACGCCCAGTCAAACCCGTTTATAAAAGCGATACTCGTGGCCTTGCACTACATCCTGCCCAACTTGGAATACTTCAACATCCGCACGGCCGTAGTCTTCGGCCTGAATATGGCCCCGGGTCACGTCTCTTTCGCGGCAATGTACGGGTTGTTATACACGGGATTGTTACTGTTAATATCGTCCGTACTGTTTGACAGGAAGGATTTATAGACCGTGAAAAGAAAAATATACACCATGATAATCGCCGCCCTGCTGTCCGCCGGCATAGTAGCGGCAAACGTCCGCCTCTCCGCCATCCGCGCCGGGGCCCCTAAGCTCGAAAGCATGGCCTACATACCGGGCAGCGAGCGCGTAAAACCCTTTATGCTCGGCTTCAACACGACCTACGCCCACTATATATGGATTAGCGCCATGATATACTTCGGCGACCACCTCAAGAGCGACAGGCAGTTCAAGTGGCTGACCCGGATGCTCGATATGATAACGCGCCTCCACCCGCACTTCCACGAGGCCTACGAGTTTGCGGGACTGATGATTCCCGACGTCTGCCGCGACCCCGACGCGGCGCGGATAATATTAGAACGCGGGATGAACACGCTGGGCGGCGTCAGGTGGAACATACCGTTCTACTTAGGAATGCTGTACAACAGGCACTACAACGACCCGGAAAGGGCGGCCCTCTGCTTCGCGGCGGCGGCGCGGGTGCCAAGCCCCCAAAGCGGTAAACTGGCGCGGCTGGCGGCGCACTTCTATGGGAGCGCGGGGCGGGAGGATGAAGCCATGGACGTATTGCTGTTTTTGCTTGAAACCAGCGAAAATCCGGAGGTTAGGAGGCATATTGAGGGTAAAATCGGAGAGTTCAAGTCGAAGGACCTTAAGCCCTAAAGCGTCAAAAATTGCCCCTCCGACTGGAAATCTATGAATTTTGACAGGCTTTGTGCGTTTTCCATGGGGTTATTTTGTGGATTACGCGTTGTGTGGACGTGTGGTTGGAGGCGGGTGGCGGCGTAGCCGCTTCTCCGCCAAATTTTTTGTTTTTTGGCGTAAATTAACTATTTTAATTATTGTGTCCGGTCACCAGGGGAGTTCCGGCGGGGGGGGGCGGCTTTGGCGTTGCTGTCGGAACAAACGGCGGCGTCCGAGGCGATGCTGAAGAATAAAAAACCACCGCCCCCCCCCCCCCCCCGCGAATATTTAATAACCCGCTAACGGGGTTAAAAAACAACAAATTCAAGGGGTTTGTAGGGTTAATTCAAGGCTACCCGTATCATTAGCCCAAACTATACCCAATTCTATCCCCCGCCGGAGTAGTACCCTTTATGCTTACGATGGGCGTGTCGACGGTTTTTGTTTTCATGGACAAGGCTCCTATCCTTGTTTGGGATAAGAGCAATATAATTCGGGGATATATAGCAAGGGAAATTTATTTTTTTTTATGCTACCGCAACCCGCGGCGTGTGAACAACTACGTGCTCTTCCTCAGCGCCTAAGTATTTGCGCGTAATATCCGTTTGCTCAAAGCGGAGTTTTCCGTCTTCAAGGTAAATCTCCAACGTCGACGGCGTAGGGATATTATCCGCTAACCCGAGTTTTTCCCTTTCCGGGTCTGGTTCGCTCTTCTGTATAACTAATCGCTTATTATTATAGCACCACGGGGATTCACATAGCTTGTCAAAACTTAGCTTGCTTTTGAAGCAATACCCCCTTATTTCGTCCTTGTGCTCTTCAAAAATTTTGCTTGCCATATCAATCTCTCCTCCCTTTTTTATCAAATGTTTGGTAATCCCCTATTGAATTATATATAACGCTAATATCTTGATTAAATGCTCTCAGCACAGCCTTGTCCCCATCCGACGATAACAAGTCAATATCGCTACCTCCCGGATGCGTGTGTCCGCTCCATTTATACCCTTGGGCGCTTAACTCCGCCGCGCTCATCGTGTTTATGTCCACTCGCTCATCATTACCCCTTACAACAAGCCGCTCCGCGCCCCGCGTAAACATCGCGAACTCGTCCCCGGTCTTTGCCGTCAAAGCCGACAAATCGTTCATAGAAACATCGTCTTTGCCAACAACTACCCGGCTATTATACTCCGGTAACCTCTCTAAAAGCGCTTGCTGGCGATTGTCGAGCGGCCTGCCATGGCGATAAATGTCACTCGGTACCCCTACGCTTGTGTATTTGTTTTCTATTTGGCTACTCATTATGCTTAATATACCACTTTCCGCGCCGGAAGTCAAATTATTTTTACCCTCCCCGTCCCCGCCGGCCACCCTGTCGAACACCTCCGGCTCCTGCGCCTTCATCTCGTCGAGCGTCAGCGGCGTGAAGTTCGTCCCCAGGTTCCATTCCGAGAACTGCTTCGGGCAAACAAAAAAAGGCGTACCGGTGTACTGGCACCAATATGCCCTTTTCTTTGTAGCCTGCGGGGAGCTAATCCGCAGACTGCCCATTATTGTTTACGAATATTAGACCGCTACGTTGTATTCGGCAAACTGCTCAATGGAGATGGGTTTGCCTTTATCAAATATATCTTCGTCATCCGGCATAGAAAGGGCACCTATTTCCCCCGTTTGCTTGTTTACCGTAAT
>JAITCM010000125.1 GCA_031283085.1 Chitinispirillales bacterium
GGACTGGAACCCAGCGTCGGCTTGTTATCGCCGTCAAGCGTGTTTGCCACCATGCCCCGCCTGAGCCCGCTGGTATGCGGCTGCTCGAATTCCGGGTTGGACCTGTCGGAGTGGAAGTCATAAAATGTTACCGGTATTTCCACCGTTGCCGGGTACGACGCCTGGGAAAACGCATTCCCCGCCGCCATTCCCGCAATCGCCGCCAACAGAAGCGCCCGTCTTTGCCGGTAAAACAGGAAGTTCATATCAGGCCTCTTTCAATGAAAGTTGAATTGACGCCAAAGCGTAAAATAATACAAAGGACTCAAAAATCGTGCCCGGCGGAGAAATAAAATATGTGTTCCGGTATCGCGTCAGGGTCGTATTTATGCCGTATCAGCCGCCCGTAAGAGAGGCGTATCGGTCCGAACGGCGTGTTGTAGGCCGCCCCCGCGCCCACACCCAGCGGGCTTTTGGGCGAGAGGTTTTCGCTCGTGCTGATGAACTCCTCGTATGTCCACAGGCGCGCCCAGTCCAGCATTGACGACAGGTAGAGGTTTTTGCGTATCTTTAGCCTGTACTCCAAATGCGCCAATCCGAAGACGTCCGCCGACACCTTACGCGGTTTCATCCCCATGAAGGGGACGATGTTGTATATATCCGCGTCGTGGTAGTTTTGCTCCGGTATCGCGCCGCCCAGATAAAATTTTTCGATTTCCGGCAACGTGTGGTCGGTCCAGCCGACTACCGTCTGGCCGTGCAGGGTATGCCGCTTGAGGAAAGTGACATAGCGGTTAAAGTTGCCGTCTATCTTTCTGAACTCTTCGATTCCGCCCAGCCCCAAAGCCCGCCCGCTGGCCATACCGGCGGTGACGGTGTGCCGCCAGCCGTTTTCCGTGAACGGGGTGGCGTCCCTCGTGTCGGCGGTCAACCGCAAAAGGAAGTAGGGGAGGGATTTTCTGAAGCCGAAACCGAGGTCATTGTCGAAAATGTTTTGGTTGCTCTGCAGCAAATCGAACCATTCGAGTTTGGCTCCGGCCTCCACCGACACCGATTTTCCTAACTGGCTGCCCACGATGAGCGTCACCCCGTTTTTACCCAGCACATCGTCGCGTATTATGAGATATTCGGTTGGAATCGAATCCTGCGGATACGCTTCGCGGCTGTATATCTGTTCGCGCGCCGTGAAAATCTGCGCGTTGCAGTTGATAGCCCAGTTTTGGGTAAACAGGATATCCGTCGCGAAGCCGACGGCGTACTTCTCTTTGCGCGAGCCGTACTGCAGGTGCAGGGCCGCCGATATCCCCAACCCGAAGATATTTTCGTAGGCCGGCTCTATGAACCCCTCGCACAAATTGTACTCGTCGCAGCGCAGGCCGCCCCGTACGCGCCAGTATTTCTCCTCGGTGACGCGGATGTCTACGCCGTCTTCCCGATTGGTCTCCAGCCTGACGCTCTCGAAAAGCTCCATAGAGTATAGCGACCGGATTGCCTGTTCCACGGCCGCGCTGTCAATCGGCATACCGACCTTTATACCGCTCGCCGTGAGCATTTGGCCTGTCGATGTCTTTTCATTGCCGAATATCCGCACGGATTTTACGGACGGGAGGATGGTTTGCGCTGCCGTACGGTGCCCGTTGCCCGCGCTTTGCGAATTTCGGCCGAATGCCGTCTTACGCGTTTCCGTGACAGGTTTTCCCAAGCGCGCCGCGATTTCCGGGACGGCCTTCGCCGTCGCCGCGTAGCCAAGCGCCACCAGCGTATCGATATGGCTGAAGTCGGTGTTGGTTATCGCGCCTAATTGCGGCGTTATCAGCACATCCGCGCCGCGTGTGTCCCGCAGCTTGTTCTGCTTTACGCCTATGGAGACGACCTGCTCCATGAGGCGTACCGGATTGTCGAGAAGCTGTTCGCGCCCCCATAACGGCGATGTCACGTCGATTGCCACCGTGAAGCCCGCGCCGGCGTCTACGGCGACCTGTACGGGTATGTTCGAGGAAAGCCCGCCGTCGACGAGCATCTTGCCGTCAAGGTCAAGCGGCGAAAAGGCAAGCGGCGCGCCGCAGGAGGCCCGTATGGCGGTCGGAAGGCTCCCCTCCGAGAAGACCGCCTTGTTTCCGGTCAAAAGGTCGGTGGCGACCACACGAAGACTCACGGGCAGATTGTCGAAGTCGTATCCGGCGGAGCGCAATGCCGGCAACGTTCGCGCCGTGAGCAACTCGTAGAATATCTGCCCGTTTGAAATGGCGTTGGGCAGCACCGGTTTCAGATTGTCGCTCAACCGCACATCAAAGAGATAACCCCTGGGGGGCGACTTTTGGCTGACGAAGAGCGAAGGCCGCAGATTGGCGTTGGTCGAAACGCGGCTCCAATCCACAGACCGCGCGATGTCATGTATCTGCGAGGGGCTGTAGCCGCACGCGTAGAGCCCGCCCACCACAGAACCCATGCTCGTGGAGACGATGAGGTCGGGTTTGAGGCCGGCTTCCTCAAGGGCCATAAGCGTGCCTATCTGGGCTAAACCGCGGGAACCGCCGCCGCTTAGAACCAGGGCGAATTTATATTTTGAGGGGTTACCGACACTTGTATTCACAGACGTGCCGGCATCCGTGTTTACAACGGTATCGGCATTTGTACCGGCATTCGTGCCGGTACCCGTATCAATACCCGCGTTAATATTCGTACCGGCATCCGTATCAGTATCTTCCAACGCCGTCTGCGCCGCCGCGGCAAGGGTACAGAGACACCACGCGACGGACGCCGCTCGCGCGAAAATAAAAATTTGACGGCGCCGTTGCCGCGTAATGTATATTAAGTTACGAATACCGCGGTACTCTTTCGGCATTGTTGTTTCTCGTTTTGCTCTCGTTTTACAGTTGTTCTCTCGGATTTTACACCCCGGTACTGTTCCGGACGCTCTCGTTTTGCCGATGTTATTTCTTAAAATATTAAAATAATAAAATACTATGGGAAAATGTAAACATTTCTTCGCCGCCGCGTTTATAGCGCTGTTGCCCATGAGCGTTTCGGCGTTGTCAATACAGCTTCCGGCGGATGAGGACGGCCTCGCGGAGCTGCTTTCGGCGCGGTCGATAGACACGCTTCAGTACGAGCAGCTATTAGCCTTCTACGCTCTGCCGCTCTCCGTTCCGCGGGGGGAGCTGGTCTATCTGGCGCAGGTTTTCCCGGATATCGCCGATATTATACCCGCATCTCTTGAGGAACTTTCGGCGTATCAGCCCTTTGACAATACGCAAATCCGGCGTTTTTTTAACGACTGTCCGGCGCTTGAAGGTTTTGAGCCGATACTGCGTTTCAACGCCGCGGCAGGGCCGGCGGAGCCGAACAGCGAGGTCATTGTGGGTATCAACAGGTCAAGCGTTGACGCGCTTAGGGGGCACCGGATAAGGTTTAGGCACAAGGGCAGTTTGTTATCGGCGGAGGGCGGGTTGGCGTTCGGCGACAGCGCCGCGCTGTGGCAAAGCCGGCGTCTCAGCCTCTCGTATATGGGGGTGAACGCCCATATCGGCAATTTCAGGCAACCCATACCCGGAGAGTTGGCAATGGGCCGTTTCGCGCCGCTCTCCTCCCTGATTGAACTGACGGACATGAAAATGAGCGTTCCCGCCGCTAATTGGCTCTACGGCGGGAGCGGTGTTTGGAACGGGGTCTCCGTTGACGTGAAGGAGATGTGGGGCGTCCGTATGATGGGGGCAAGCGCGTTCTGCCACCTGCGCCCCGCCGAGACCGGTTGGGGCGTCGGGGCGGATGTAAACGTCGGGAAGCGGGCGAGGGTGTTCGCGGGGTTTACCGGATTTTTGCTCGGCGCGGCGACTGATGCCGGCGAGGATGGCGGTTACGGCTCTTATGGGGACGACGCCGCCGCTGGCTACGACACGGGAGACGCCGGTGGGAAAAGCGTCGCCACAAGCGGATATTACTGCGCGCATCTATACGCGGAGTACACGGCCCAAAGCGTTCGGGCCGCGGCGGAGGCCGCCGTGCCGCTTGTTCAAGAGAGTTTTACCGCCGCCCTGTCGCTCCGGCTGAACTACCGCGTAAAGGGGTCGTCAGCCGAGTACCGCGCGATATTCTACCCGGAGGCCGACGCCTTCCCGATGAGCCGCCTGAAAAAACAGTTGTCGACCGAAGCCGGAGAAAAGGAGCCGACGCCGTCGCCGATACAAAAACACAGCGTAAAGATGGCTGTCCCGTGTATAAACGACGCGGTAAAACTGACGCCCGAACTCGACTTTGTCGAGAGCGGCGGCGTTAAGAGAATACACGGGCAGGCGGAAGCGAGGGCGCGCGCGGGTATGGCGGACATCGCCGTCAAGCACACGGCCAAAATCTTTACGACGGGCGCCGACTCGGTTTTGCGCGTGTCGAGCGTGTCGATAAGCTACCGAACGCCCTGTCCGTTAGAGATACGCGCAACGTACCAGCGCGCTTGCGGTCACTACAAAAACGCAAGAAACACATACGCGCTGGAAGCGCCGACGACGCTAATTCCGAGCGCGGTCATCACCCCCTGTATCAGGGGAAAATATGTGTCGGCAAACGAGTATTGGCTGGGAATAAAGGGCGAGTTTCACCTGTACAAAAAAACATGGACCGGGGTAACGATGGAAATTCCGGTTAACGTGAAAGGGGCGGACAATGTTTATGTCAAGGTATCTTCAAGCTATTCGTTTTAACGGGAACGGCAGGGGCGGTCGTATCGATGATACGGATATCGGCATCGGTATTAACGGTGGTGATATAAAGAGACGCCCGCCGATTTTTACGTTGGTTCTGTCTTTTGGGGCGCCGCTGTTATTATTACTGACGAACTGCGCGAATCCGGCGGACGGCGGCGCGGCCGGGGGGCGCTTTACTTTCGCCGTCGCCGACGTGGGCCAGGGACTCGCCCAGTTCGGCGTAGTCGGCAAGCGCACGGTGGTTTGGGACGTCGGGAATAATTACGTTGCGTGGCGGGGCGCGTATATAAACCTCGGCAGCCCGCGCGTTGAATCGATAATAATCTCGCACACCGAATCCGATCACTGCGGCGCCCTTCAATCTTTCGGCGCAAGCCTCGACTGGAGCGGGGAGATTGTGGTATCTGCCTACGAGGATACCGCTAAGCTGCGAGAATCCGCCGCGGCATGGGCAAATCGAATCAAGTTCAAGAGCTGCGTTCGCGGCGACACGCTGCGTACGCTTGGCGCCGCCGTGGAAATAGTCTGTTTATGGCCGCCGCGAGGCCTTAACATGGAAACTCCGCTTCCCGATAATATGAAAAATCACTGCAGTCTGGTTTTTTCGATACGCCACGGAAGCGCCCGCGCCCTAATCACCTCCGACATTGACGCCGCCGCCATGACGGAAATAGCCGCGCACAGCCGATACGACCTGCGGGCGCAAATCCTGTCCGTTCCGCACCACGGCAGCGCCGGCTCGGTCAACCCGCTCTTCTTTTCCTACGTAAGCCCGGAGGCAGCCGTTATATCCTGTTCCAGCGACAACGCATACGGCCACCCGTCGCCGCAAATGATTGACGAATTACAGCGCCGGTCGGACAGAGTAATGTACACATATATTGACGGGACGGTAACTTTTAGCGGCAACAGGTATTATTGGAGCTATTGATTTTGAGTGTGGGCGGTAACAAAAGCAATACAAAAAGCCATGCGCGTCGCGCCTTTTGCGGTTACCCCTGCCTAAGCGACCTGTTGTTGCGTCCTGAACTTATAAGGCGTGGTATGGTAAAACTTTCCGAAGCACTTTTCCATCTCAATAGCGCTGTCGAACCCGCACAGGTCAGCGATTGACGTTTCGCTTGACCGCGACGACCTGAGGCGCTCTTTGGCCACCTCCGACCGGCAGTATTGCAGATAGTTGATGAAGTTGAAGCCGGTGTTTCGCTTGATTAGGAGGTTGAGCGACTGTTGGTCCATCCCGCACCTGTTGGCCACGTAGTCTATCTTCAACTCCTTTTTGATGAGTTCCTGCTCGATTACGGCGTTCACCCGCTCGAACACGGCTTTGGCCTCTTCCGAGCGCTCGAAGTTGGAGAGCAGCTGCGGTTTGCGCAGTTTTGAGACCAGCGCGTACACGGTCAAGGCGATGAGAAAGCCGATGGCCGAGAAGATGCCCCACTGCAACGTGCTGTTCATGAAGAGCGGCTTTTGCAATTTATAGTAGTCGTTCCAGGAGAACGGGCTGTACATCTCGTAGACGTTGCCGCCGGTGAGCGAGACCTTTTGCACCTTGCCGTTGGCGTCCAATACCCTAAGCGCCATATTGCAGCTTATTGTGTCGGGCATGGACCTTCCGAAAGCCTCCTTAGGTATGGCGGCGCGGATGTTGTAGCCTTTGAATTCGCTGATACCCACGTTGCAAGCGTAGTCTATGCGGGAAGATTGCGGTATGGGTTTGAAAGCGCCGTCGGCGATTTCGGCGCGGTAGTTTACCGCGTATGGGGCGCCGGAGAGCGGCACCACGAAGAAGAGCGTACGGTCTGTGGGGTACGGGGCCCTTTTGCGGGTTGGGTCTATCATGATTTCCAATCCCGCGTCGGCGATATTCTTGCCGGGTTGGTTGCTGTAGAAGCTCGGGTCTTTCACGGACACGTGGAAGATAAGCTCCTTTTCGTTCCATACCACCGCGCCCCACGCCGATTTTTGCGGGTCGCCTATCCTCTTGAACTCCTGCGCGTAGGTGTCGGAGCCGGCGCCCGGAGCGCCGCTCGGCAAGTAGGGTACGGGGATACTCTTGCGGTCTACCGGCTTGTGCGTGAGGAATATCCCCTCCTGCCGCGCCACCTGCGGCGCGCCGCCCGATATAGCCGCCTCGGCCAGTATGCCGATACCGGTGAAGAGCTGGTTTTGAAGATTGTAAGTGTTCCAAATGAGCTTGTAGGGCGGCCGCGAAATCGTCCCCAGTGACACAATCATCGGGCTGTCGCTATGCTCTGGAATATAACGCGCCTGCAGGTCGACTTTCGAGACGTTGCGGCACTCGACATTCAGGGAGATGGTGCAACTCATCTCCGGAATGACGGAGCCGGCAAGCGGCGACTCGAAAGTTATGCAGTTTGATTGGGCGCTCGCGATGGCGATGCCGCCCGCAACGAAGACCGCGACGGCAAACAGCGCCGACCCACGGACGACCGCAGATTTTATATTGAGGTAGTTCATCTCAAACCCGCCGACGCATTTATGTAAACGCCCCCCGCCGCGGCTTGCGCAAAGCCGTGACAAGCGGTTGCCGCATATATGTGCGTTATAGTTTAGGCGCAAACCCATATATGGTGGGCGCAGCTGGACTCGAACCAGCGGTCTCCGCGATGTGAACGCGGCGCTCTAACCAGCTGAGCCATGCGCCCGAAAACACAAAATACATGATTTTTTCTATGAAGTCAATAAAAATATTTAATTTTTTTAATTTTTTCAAAATAAGAATCAAAATCAAATCCGAACTCCGCGCGGCATAATATATCTTATATCCATTACCGGCACTAAGAGCTTTTATGGAATTTGAGGAACCATGCGAACAGACGAACAGACAACCGACCCGACACCATACTCCCCGCCCGAACAGGGCGGGGAGGGGGTAGCGGCCGTAACGGCGGCCGTCCCGGAGATAAAAAAGTTCTCTACCTTTGAGGGCGTCTTCCTGCCCACCATACTCACCATATTCGGCCTCGTTATATTCATGCGCGCCACATTCGTCACCGGGCACGCCGGCATATACCAGGCGCTCGGCATTCTTATCGCCGCCAAGTCGATAACCACGCTCACCGGGCTCTCCATCTCCGCCATCGCCACCAACACCGAGGTCAAGGGCGGGGGAGTGTACTACCTTATTTCCCGCTCGCTCGGACCCGAATTCGGCGGGGCCATCGCGCTTACCATCTTTATATCGCAGTCGCTCTCGATACCGTTCTACCTAATCGGTTTCGCCGAGGCCACGGTGCTCACGTTCCCGGAGCTCGACATATACTTTGACCTGATAGCCTACGCGATATTCGCCGCCACCGCCATGCTGTCGCTCCGCGGCGCGGGCGTAGTGGTCAAGGCGCAGTACGTGGTGATGGCAATACTCGCCCTCGCCATAGCGGGATTCCTCGCAGGCGCTGTCATCCATTTCGACCTCAATACTTTCGTCGAAAACGCGAGGCCGCTTGAGGGCAGTCCATACACCTTTTGGATGCTCTTCGCCATATACTTCCCGGCGGTAACGGGCATTCTCTCCGGGGTCAATATGTCGGGCGACCTGAAAAACCCGGCCCGCGCCATACCGCGCGGCACACTCCTCGCCATCGGCGTCGCTTTCTTAGTCTACGCCGCCGAGATGGTACTCTGCGGCGGCGCGATACCGCGCTCCGAACTGACGGAAAGGCCATACGAAAGCATACTTCACCTGTGGGATCCCGTAACGGCCTTCATCGTGGTGCCGGGCGTTATGGCCGCCACGCTGTCGAGCGCGCTGGGTATCATCCTGGGCGCGCCGCGCGTGTTGCAGTCGCTCGCCCAGGACAAGATACTCAAGCCGGTCAACATCTTCGCCAAGGTAACGCCCCAGGGCGAACCGAGAAGGGCGCTTTTCGTCACAATAGCCATCAGCTTCGCCGTCATATACATCGCCTGCCGCGGCGGCAGCGGCGGCGGGGCGCTCAACATGGTCGCGTCGGTGGTCTCCATGTTCTTCCTGTGGACTTATGGGATAATAAACCTGGCCGCCTTTGTGGAGTCGTTCAGCCGCAACCCGTCTTTCCGCCCTCGATTCAAATTCTTCCACTGGTTCGGCGCGCTCGTCGGCGCGGTGGCCTGCTTCGCCGCCACGCTGCTCATCAATCCGGTGGCGGCGCTCTTAGCCGGCGCTTTCTTCGCCGGCATCTTCTTCTATGTGCGCAAGTACGTAATGTCCGTCTCATTCGGCGACGCCCGCCGCGGCTTCATATACTCGCGTACCAGAGACAACCTGCTCACCCTCTCGTCGCTTCCGGCGCACCCCAAAAACTGGCGCCCCACAATAGTCGCCTTCGCCGGCGACCCGACCAGTCGGCTCCACCTGGTAAAGTACGCCGACTGGCTTTCCAGCGGGCGCGGCATCCTGACCATCGCGGCGATGGTCAACGGCGACATGAACGAAATGGCCGACACGCGGGCCGGCCTTGTGGCCACGTTCCAGGAATTTCTGAACAAAAACCGCATAAGGGCCTTCCCGGAGGTGCTGGTCACGTCCGCCTACAACACCGGGATAACCCACTTCCTGCAGGTAAACTCCATAGGCCCCATAAAGCCCAACCTCGCCATTTTCGGCTGGTCGGGCGACCCGGCGCACGCCGAGTCTTTCATGGAAAGCATCAGAATCGCCTCGATGCTCAACATGAGCGTGGGCCTGATACACGGACGTGAATTGCCCGACCCCAACCCCCGCAACCGCCGCAACCGCCGCGTAGACATCTGGTGGCGCGGTATGCGCAACGGTTCCCTTATGGTCATCCTCGCCCACCTGATGTCCCTAAACTCGGAGTGGACCGGCGCGAAGATACGGATACTGCGCGTGGCCTACACCCCGGAGGAACAGGCTAAGGCAAGAGAGGAACTGGAACGCCTGATTGAGGCGGCGAGAATGGACATAGAGGTAGAACCGATAATCTCCGACGACACCTTCCCGAACCTGCTGCGGCGCTACTCCGGCTTGTCAACCGCGGTATTCTTAGGTTTCAGCGCCGGCGCGGACACCGACCCTAAGAAGTTCCAGGAGGCTTATACGGGGCTGCTTCATGGGATGCCGACTACGATAATGATTCAGTCTACGGGCGAGGCGGATTTGTTGTCTTGATAGGCTTTTAACCGGTTGACCGTCAATCCTCATTCCACTCGTCAAACTCCCCGACCGAGTACATTTTAGCGTCTGCCGCGTTGTTGATGTCGTACCAGTAAATCCGCCGTTTTCCGTCCGGGTATGTCCGCGTGTACACGAGCATCGGCTCGTCGTTGTAGCGTATGAACCGCGGGGCGCTTTCGCTCCACGATTTCACTCCGCCCTGCGGGTGCGGTATCATGTTTTTAATCAGGTTATGCCTCAGGTCAACACGGCAGATTTCCAGCAGGTTCGCGCCCGCCGAGAAGTAAATCGTCTCTGAATCGTCGTTCCAGACGAAGCCTTGCGCGTCGGTGTCGAAAGTCAGCTGTTTGTGCTCCGTCGCAACCCTGTCGTACACCCACAAATCCGTTTTCCATCCGAAGCCGGTGCGGTTCGAGAGGTACGCTACGTATTTACCGTCGGGGCTTATGCGAGGGTAGCGGTGGTCGGCCCTGCCGTCCGTCAGTCTCACCGGCGCGACTTTTCCCGACGTGTCGAGCGCGTAGATGTCCCATTTGCCGTTTTTGTGCCTGGACGCGAAGATGAGCGTTTCCCCGTCGGAGGATATTTGCAGGTCGCCGTGCTGCGCGGTGCCGGCCTCAAGAACGGTAAGCGCGTCGTTCATGTACATCCTCGTTTTGCGAATAGCTCCGATGTCGCTTCCGCTGTCGGCCTCTATGTAGTACAGGAAGTTACCGGCGGGGGAGAAGACCGCGTCTATGACGTTCTTTCCCTTCGACACCGTCTTGCCGGTGCCCATCTCCAAATCGACCATCCGCAGTTTCCCGTTCCTGTTCGCGGGCTTGCCGAAGATGAACGCCGCGCGGTTGCCGGAGCTTGACAGCAGCGGGCGGCGGCAGTGGGAGAGGCTGTCGCTGATAAGGAGTTCGTTCTTGCCCTGGGCGGACTTGAGGAATGCCCGCGGCCCCTCGCCGCGGTCGGACAGGTGCGCCACCACGCCCCTGACGCGGGTACGTATTGTCGGCCCGCTGGTACGGTCTACCGCTATGGCGGCGCGTACGAGCCTGGTTACGCTCTCCACCGTATCGTTCGGCGCAATATCTTGACCGACGGGAAAGAGCGCGTTTTCCGCGGTGAAGCGGGCTTTAGCCTTTGAGCTTTTGCTCTTTCGTGCCGGCGCCCGCGCCGAGGCGGCCGCCGCGGTCGCTTTGCCCTTCTTAATTTCCTTTTTTACATCGTTGAATTTCAAAAAGAGGCAGCCCACAAACTTATTCTCCGCGCCCGCCGAGACAATGAGCGTTTTGCCGACGCTGATAGGGCGGTCAAGCCTCTGTTCGAGGCTGCCGGCTATTATGACGTCGAGCCCGTCTTCAAGCGTCTCGGCAAGGCGCCTCACCTCGTCAAGCGTGCCGTGGACGACGGCTACGCGCAAATCGGCGGCGGCCGCCTTCCCGCCGGCAAGTTGTGATTTTATAGCCGCCGGGTCGTAGGAGAGGTCGAGGCCGGCGTCGCCGTTGTCTTCCGGAACAGTTTCGATGAGGTTCATGAAGTATACGCTGTAACCGCTGTTCGTCAATACCGCGCTGCCGCTGATGCCGGTCGCCGCCGCGTCGTTGTCGTTCAGGTTGGTGACGATTACCGGCATCTTGCGTTTGAGGGCCGCCGCGAGTTTCGCCGGCCCCATGGAGAGTTCGCCGATGCCGGGCGCGAGCACGTCGAACCTCGCGGCGTCGTAGTAGTTCCCCGCAAACTCCAGCCGCAGCGCGTCCTTGCCGGCGGATATAAGGTTGCCGACGTCGACCGTAAAGTTTATCGGGTAACTCGTACGCAAGCGTGAGACGAGCGCCGCGTAGCGGCTCAGGCCTCCGAGCGCCTCTTCGGAGGGCGGGTAGGGGATTACCAGCCCCCGCGAGTTGCCGCCGTATATGAGTACGATTGTTCCGGCGCCGCGCCGCCTCAGCTCCGCTTCGGACATTACGTAAAGCGGCGCCGCGTTCCACAGCGTGGAGTCTTCGTGAATAGCCCTTGACGCGTAGAGGCGCGATTTGCCGAAACGCTCCGAAGCGTAGTAATCCCGCGCGAGCGCCAAATTATCCTCGGCGCTCCTCTTTTTCATCTCCTCAATTTCAAATGTCGCGTTGGCCGACCAGATGCCGTTTGCCGTGCCGTCCGGCCCCGGCCGGTAGGCGGCGTCCACCCCGAAACCGCCCAACTTGACGCCCAGTCCGACGCCCCATCCATAGAGGATTACAAGCTTGTTGAAGTTATCGAAATTGATATTGCCGGAGCGCGTAAAGTATTTGATATCATTCCATGCCCATGAAACCGCGGATGAAATCGCGTCGACCGGAACTTCCCATCCCAAGCGCATAAAGTAACGTCCGCCCGCGATAAACTCCGCGCCGACGCCGACCTCAAAGGCCCCGTCCCAGGTGGTTTTCCGTACGCCTGCCCCAAAGTTCGCCCTCCAAAAATCGCTGTTGCCCAGGTATTGGCCGTAATTCATAATCAGCCCGTACTGCTCGGCAAACCGCTGTATGAAAGCGCTGTCGCCGCTCAATGGCATTCCGGCGCTTGAAAAATAGACGCGCCCCGACAGGAACTCGGCGGGGTCAAAGCGAAAATCCGCCCCCAACGCCCCGAACGACACCTCCCTGCCCCAAGCGGCGCTATTGTCCCAAACGGCGCTCCTGTAGAAAGACGCGCTGAAACCGAAGCCGTAGTCGTAATCAGGGAAGTATTTAGCGAGCGAGACGCCGAACAGATTGTAGGCAAGCGAATTGGACGTCGGCATATCTATATTAATGTTAAGCGTATTGGGCACAGGCCATACGTTCATCGGCGTGGACTGCCCGAATATCCCAAGCGCGCCGTCGCGGAAGACAGGCAGCACCGTGGCGGCAAAGACCGCGTGCGTCTCCCCCTGCCCGCTCGTACCGAAGAAAAACTGCCCGCCGCCGGCCAGGGGGGTATTGGCCGGAAACCGTAAAACGTCGGACGCGTCCATAGCCCCCGAAGCGGAAACCGTCCCGCGCCCCAGGGTCGCGGCGGAGGTCGGGAGGGCAAGGAAGTACAGCGGGCGGCTGCCGGCGCTCGCGCCGAAATAAATGTCGTCCGCCACGGCGGGCGAAACGAAATGGGATGATGGTATCGGCAATAGAAGTATTGACAGCAGTATCGCGAAATTACGGGCGCGTCGTTTATAATTCTGCGAATGCGGGCGATTTATCATTTTTGGGGTAACCGTTATGTCACTTGTTTATTCGTTCACTGCCTGATACCGTTCATGGTATAAGATAATATTTGCGGATATATGAAGTCAAAGCCTTTAAAGACAATGTCAACGGAAGCCAAAATAAAAACGGCGGGCTTATTGCGCCCGCCGAGGTCTTCTATTCCTAAATATCAATCTGCCTTACGAGCGTTAACGTTATGCCGTCATCGTACGTAATAGACAGGTTGTCGTCCGTCAGAGTAAATGTTGCGAGAACCGGCTTAAAAAAGCTGCCGAACACATCTTCAAAATCCGTATCGCTTATAGGCCCGGCCCCGGAACTTAAATATACCTCGTTTACAACCGCCCTAAACTCGTCTTTGGTATACCACAACGCCAAATCGATTCCTGCCAACGCAGGGAACAATGCTCCGGGAATTTGGGCAGGCGTGAATGTGACGCTGTCCCCATCGGTCATAAAAGCACCCTTTTCCCTGTCTATGCCGTCAAGGCTCAACATATAAAAATTACTGTCGATTGACAGAGATACCGGCACATCGGAAGTATCA
Organism: Chitinispirillales bacterium; assembly: GCA_031283085.1. Lineage (GTDB taxonomy): Bacteria > Fibrobacterota > Chitinivibrionia > Chitinivibrionales > Chitinispirillaceae > GUT77. The sequence goes on from JAITCM010000125.1 coordinate 13,582, forward strand.
ATATGCGTCGTGCCTGCCCAAGTCCCGCTTAGCGTCGGTGTTACAGGCGGCGGCGTTATGCCGGTTGTGTCTTCCGGCGGAGGCGGCGGGTTGATTGACGCTTGCGGCGCATTGTCCGTTCCGCATCCGACGGCCAAAATCCCAAACAACAGCGCCGTCGTGACCGCTCCGGCCGCTCCAAATTTCAGTAAAGGCTTTTTGCGTAACATCCGCCCCCCTTTCGTAACGCGTTTAATGTAGTTATGCCCGCATTGATACTAAGTATCGGGTTATTTCCGTCCAAACCGCACATACCGCCTCCCGGCGCAAATATCCCGGCAAATTGTCCGTCCGGCATATCTTCATTATTGACTGAGCCAGTCGCGCAAACAAACGCCGATGTCAAAATCAGAGCCTTTGGCCGGCAGGGTTACGCCGCCGGCAATCGCTTTGCTCAACAATTGTTGCCGGGTGTACGTCGAACCACCGAAAACCAAAGTATTTCCATTTAACGTGTATGGGGTTTGTTGCGTAATATACAACTGTTGTTCGATTATCGCGTCTATGCCGGACGCCGCGTAATCGGCTTCCCCCATTAGATTTTTAAATGTGTTTTTAAGTTCGGGTTTTGTATACCATTTCGACTCAATGCTCAATCCGGGCATAACCTGTTCGAACTGCACATTAAGCGCGTCGCCGTGAATGTGGGTAAATGTCACTACGAGGTTATCAGCGGATAATGAATAAGTCCCTTTAGCCACATTGACAGCGCTGTGGCCCGCCACTATCGGGTATTTCATTATTATGGAACCGTTATCAAACGTTATGACATATCCCCTGCCGTCACCCCACGTCCCGTTTAGACCGGAAACCCCTCCGTTATTTCCTCCTCCCCCGCCGGTTCCTCCCGAATTTCCTCCATCCCTGACATAATTAGTGGTTTCCCCGTGTATTTGCATGGACAGGATACCGTCACTATAAGTGTACGTTCCGGTTTGTGGGACAAACATTTCGCCGAAATAGGATTCAAACTCCGTGCTGCTAAGACCCAGCTCATTTTGCAAAATCGTCTTCATTTCACTCTTGGTATACCACCGCGTAGAATTAACGTCCACACTAAATTCATCGCTCAAAAACGCGCCGTAGACCTGGGTAACAGTCATGGTGAAGGTACTGCCGGAGGTTGAATAATTACCCTTGAAAGCTGGAACGCCTTGTAGCTGCGACTCAAAATTACCGTTGTTTAGGATAAGTGTCTCATCTCCGTCCGTATCGCCGTACGTCCCGTTTAGTTCTCCGGACGTTTCTGAGCCCGCCACCCCCGCGCCGCCCCCGTCCGACCCGCACCCCAGCGCCAGCATCCCGAACATCGCCGCGGCCATAGCGGCCGCCGCGCCGACCGTCCCCCCCATATTCCAAACCAGAGACTTTTTGTATGACATTTGTTCCTCCCAGTAAAGCGTTTAAGTTAGTAGGTGGTAAAAAGACTTAATGTATATATAATTTTTGGGCGAGGCCGGAGTCAAATAATAAAACGGCCGGTCACGACGGCCACCTCTTGAACTCCCTCAAGCTGATTGCCTTGTACCTTGATATGATGATGTGGTCGAGCATCGGGATGTCAATCTGTTTGCCCGCGTTGTGGAGGCGCTCCGTCGTTTTCCAGTCCTCCTCCGAGGCGGACGCCGTCCCGCCGGGGTGGTTGTGGACCAGGATGAACGAGGCGGCGGAGCGCCTCATCGCGCCCTCCATGACCTTGCGCGGGAAGACCACGCAGCGGTTCACCGTACCCTCGGCCACATCCTCTATCCCCAAAACGCGGTTGCCGTTGTCTAAGTACAGCGCGACGACGCGTTCCTCCCTTAGCTCGCCCAGTTCGGAGCGCAGATAGTTTTCCACGTCGCCGCGCCGGGCTATGACGGGTTTGTCCACAATCCTCTCTTTTAAACTGTACGCTATCACGTCCTTTACTAAGGCAAGCAGAACGGCGCTGCGCCGCCCCAGCCCCTTAATAGCGCAGAGCTCGTCAACAGGGGCGTTTATCACGGCGCTCACCGTGCCGTAACGCGCCAGTAAATCCTTGGCGAGCGGTTTTGTGTCTATGCGGGGAAGCGCGAAAGTCAGCAGAAATTCGAGGGTTTCGTAGCCGCTAAAGGCGGAGAGGCCGCGTTCAACGTACTTCTCGAGCAAACGGCCCCTGTGGCCGCTTGAACCTGTCGCTGCCGGGGGCGGTAGAGAATTGGGCTGTGGGGTAAGACCATCCTGTTTCCCGCCCATTTTTCCTGCCATTATGTTTTGATAACGACAAACGTTTTATACCCGAATCTTATAACGGCGGGCCCGTTTGGGACCCGCCGCTGCCGTAAATACGCCGGTTTTTATTATTATTACTGTCTCGTGAATATGTTCGTTATTTCACGGTTCGTTTCGTCTCTATAGGTAACCGCTAACTTGTTATCGCTATCAAAATGGTACGTTCCGTTATGCGGCTCAAACATATAGCCGAATCCTTCTTCAAAATCCTCGTCGCTAAAGCCAAAGCCGTCTAAACCGATGCCCGCGATGCCCGCGAACTTATCGCTTATAGCCGTCTTTAGCTCATTCTTAGTATACCATTTTGACTCAATCGCAAACGTCCCCGGTGGTATAGATATAGACCACTCCTCTAACATCTCTCCAAACATCTCCTCAATCTTAGCGTTAAACGTTGCCCCGTGGGCGTGGGTAACCGTCAACGTAAAGTTAGGCTGGTTAGCCGTATAAGTGCCCTTGGAAAACAGATTTTCGTCTAGCTTCATCTCAAAAGTATTATTACTTTCGAGTTTACAGGTCATAGCCCCGTCTTGACTAGATATATTCCATGTTCCAACCAATGACGGCGTTGTTGGTGTTGTTGGCGTTGTCGGCGAACTGCTGTCCGACCCTCCGCACCCGACCGCCGTCATACCGACTGCCGCCGCCACCGCTATTGCGCAAACGGTTCCCAACCCCTGCCAAGACTTTTTGTGTAACATCAGACTCCTCCTTGTACAGCGTTTATAAGTGTTAAGTGAAAATTAAGCCCATAGAAACAAGTTAGACCGTGACATGACGGGTTTTTGTTACAAAAAAAAAGCCCGACGGCGTTACGGCGCCGAGATAAGTATCAACACATTCCGCGTTCGTATCAACATATAACGACGCGTATCAATACATATCTCTTAAAAATACATTACTACCACTCCAGCGACAACCCGGCCGCCGTAATTCCGGCGCCCACGGTGCAGAATATGATTTTGTCTCTCTTCTGCAGCCCGTTCTGTATCTCGCATAACGCCACCGGGATACTCGCGCTCGACGTGTTGCCTACCCTGTCTATATTTAAGTAGAAGCGCTCGAAAGGCACTCCGCTTTTCTGCGCCGCCGCCTTTATTATCCGCCCGTTGGCCTGGTGCGGGACCACCCAGCGCACCTCCTCCGGCCTCCACTTGCTCTTCGCGATGAGCTCCCGCACCATTGCCGAGAAACTCTCGGTGGCGAACCTGAACAGCGCCTTGCCGTCCAGGCGCAGCCACGGGTCGAAAGCCGCCGAGTTTGCCGGCACCTCGTAGCCGGGGTATTCGCGCCGCGCCATGTTGAGGCCGAGCGGGTCGGCGCTCAATATCTCGTCCTTGATGACGTGCCCTTTTTCCACGCCGCTAATAACCGTGGCCCCCGCGCCGTCGCCGAACAGGAAGTATGTGTCTTTGTCGCTTTTGTCAAGCACCCGCGATTGCATGTCAACGCCGGCCACCAAAACGTTTTTCGCTATGCCGGAGAGAATCAGCCCGCGCGCCACCGATATGCCGTAGAGCCACCCCGAACACGCCGCGTTCAGGTCAAACGCCAGCGCGCCGCGTATCCCCAGCCGCCCCTGCAAAATACACGCCGTGGAGGGCATCACCGCGTCGGGCGTCGTGGTTGATACGATAATCGCGTTGATGTCCGACGGTTTGAGGCCGCTGTTTTCTATAGCCTGCCGCGACGCCTCGTAGGCCATGTCGGATGGTTTGACCCCCGCCGCCGCCCAGCGCCGCTCCTTTATCCCCGTCACCTTGAAGATGTAGTCGGCGGTAACGTCAGGGAAACCCGCCAAAAGCTCTTCGTTTCTCACCACCCTGTCCGGCAGGTACGCCCCGAAGCCCAACAGACTTATCGTTCGTACCGACGGCTCAAGTTTGTCGGCCATGATTGCCATCCTGGGGGCGTCCTCGGCGACGGCGGCGGGGGACGCGGGCGCCGGGCGCTCCCAGGACCGCATCGACTCGTCCGAGGTCTCCACCACGGCCACCGGCTTGTCAAAGGGCGCGGCGGCGCCGTCGGCGTAGAGCAGCTTCTCTATCCGCCCGTCGCAGGGCGCCTCAAAATCGAAAGTTGACTTCGCGCTCTCCACCTCGGCTATGACCCGGCCCTTCTTTATCTCGGCGCCCTCGGCCACAAACCACTTCGTGATGATGGCCTCCGTCTCCGCCGCCGCCTGGGCCGGAAGAAAGAGTCCGGTGCTGAAAACGTTTGCGCTCACGATATATCTCCAATCATTTTTTCGATAACGGCGGCTATCCCGCCGGAATTCGGCAAGAAAGCCGTCTCCAACTCCCTGGCGAAAGGCACCGGCGTGTCCGGCGCGGCGACAAACTCCGGCGCCAGCCGCAAATCCCCGAAACACTCCCTCACGGCAAGAGAGATGAAATGGCTCCCCAATCCCGCCGCAGCGCCGGACTCCTGAACGACCAAAAGCCTTCCAGTTTTGCGGATAGACTCCGCTATCGGCCCGAAATCCAGCGGGTTCAACACAAACGGGTTCCACACATCGGCGGAATATTTGCCCTCGTCCACGGCGTCGAGCGCCTGGTCAACCATAGCCCCCGTCGCGATAACAGTAATATCCGCTCCCTCCCTGTACCGGCGGGGGCGGCAGACTTTTGACAGGTCGCCGTCGAAATCAATGTCGGCGGGCCTCCCCCAATAAAGTAATTTATGCTCAAAGACAACGCACGGATTATCGTCATAAAATCCGACCATGAGCGCCTCGTAGAACTCCTGTGGCGTGGCCGGATAGAATAATTTAAGCCCCGGAAAGCGCGACCACAACCCCTCAAACTCCCCGGAGTGGAACGCCCCAAGCGTCACCCCCGCCCCGTTGGGCATACGGAAGAGCAGCGGCGCCGGCCTGTCCGACCGGAAGTACCACGTCCCCGCGTTCAACCCAAGCTGCGAGACGGCCTCCGTGGAGAAGTCGGCGAACTGGAACTCCATGACAGGCCGGGCGCCTGCCTGAGACGCCCCCAGGCAGAAACCGACCGTCCCGGCCTCGCATATAGGGAAGTCTATCACACGCTCCTCCCCGAACCTGTCGATAAGCCCTTTGCAAGTCTTGAACGGCGAACCGTACCTCCCCACGTCCTGACCGCACAAAAAGGCGTTTTTATTCTCCGCGAGGATATGCTCCTGCGCCGCGTTGACGGCGTGGGTGCCGCGGACGTTCTTAGCGCCGTACGGTTTGACCGCGGGGTAGCTGACAGGGGCGAAAACGTCCATTGACACCGCGCCGAAAGAGGGGGGAGGGACGGAAAGCTCCCCGCGTATCGCCTCGTCTAACTGCGCCAGCAGCGATAACTCCGCGGCGGACAGGCGCCCGTCGTCAATCCCGCAATGCTCAATAACCGCGGCGCGGGCGGATTTTAGCGGGTCCCTCTCCCAATTCGCCGCCTTCACATCATCCGGGACATACTCCGCGTTGTCGTAGACGGCGTGCCCCTCAAGCCGTACAGTTGACGCTTCTATCAACACCGGCTGCGGTTCCCTGCCCATTAGTTCCATCGAGTCCATCACCGCCTCGTAGACCTCAAAGGCGTCGAGCCCGTTCACGCTCTTGCCGGTGATACCGTACCCAGCCGCCCTGTCCGACAATTTCTCGCAGTTGTACTGGCGGCTGACCGGCGTGGAAAAGGCGTATCCGTTATTTTCGACAAAAAATAAGACCGGCACCTTGAGGACCGATGCCATATTGAGCGACTCGTGGAATTGCCCCGTGCTGCTGCCGCCGTCCCCTATCACCGCGAGCCCGAAAGCATCTTCCCCGGCCCGCCGCGCCGCCCACGCCCCCCCCACGGCCACGGCGAGCATCCCGCCCAAGTGGCTTATCATCGGGAAGCGCCGCGAAAGCGCGTCGCCGAAGTGCACGTTCCCCTCCTTGCCGTGCGTCGGGCTGCCCGAATTGGCCAAATACTGACATATAGCCGTCCGTATCGGGCACCCAAGCGTAAAGTGGGCGGCCAGGTTACGGTGCAGCAGCGAGACGGCGTCGAGCCCCGGTCGGAACGGTATGGCCATCCCCACGGAAGCCGCCTCATGCCCGCTTGTCAAAACCACCGTCCCCTTGACGAGCCCTTTGCGGAAAAGCTCCTTAAATCGTATGTCTACCTGACGCGACAGATAAATCATAGGGTAAGCGGTCCGCCAAAACTCCCGCCTGTTTAAGCGGCTCGGATAGCGGGGGAAGCCGCCGAAGACGTCGTCGAGTCTGCCGGATATGGACATCGGCGCCGAATCTGAATTTGTCAATTGGCTGATGATAACATTCCTCCGAATGATGCCGCAACGATATTGGACGTTTAAAATCAACAATATATGGGAGGCTCTGAAAAAACCTCCGCTATTATGGAATATAGTATATATTTTCGAATCTAAAACCGAATTTTTTATAAAAAAATACAAAAGCCGCGGCGGGTCGCTACGGATGGAAAATAACGCGAGCCTTAACCTGTCCGGGACGGCGCGGATATTGGGCGGCGAGATGCGTTGTTTTTTGCCGCCGGATACTGCCCCCATGATGTATATTCATTGATTTGGAATGTAGACAATATGGGGGCGATTTGGTATAAAGTCCCCAAAAAGGATATCACAATCCGCGGTAGCGCCGCCGAATACCCGACTTTTGTCACGGCGAGCGGCGAGGGGCGGTGTGAGAGCGGTCTATGCCGATGAAAACGTGTGGCTTACACAGAAGATGATGGCTACGCTGTATGATGTGAATGTACGTACTGTCAACGAGCATTTGAAAAAGGTCTTTTTCGATAATGAATTAGACGAAAATTCAGTTATCCGGAATTTCCGGATAACCGCCGGAGACGGTAAAACATACAACACAATGTACTACAACATAAATCGCATTATGGGAAGTTGCCGAGTGGGTGGGCGTTAACCATAATTAGTGACGTATTCATAGTTAATCCACGAAACATGATTGAAGACTCTATCGCTACATCATTCGTGTCTATG
>JAITCM010000128.1 GCA_031283085.1 Chitinispirillales bacterium
TGAACAACCAGGCAAATTGGAAAATGGATATGTTTTATACGGAATAATTTTCTATGTATTGCGGGCTATTTAAACAAAAAATATGTAATGGAGCCAGCTTTTTCAAATATTATTGGCGGGGCTATGGGACGGTAGTGAAATGACAATATGGATATGATCCGCCATAATAACGGTTATCGCGTTTCCGCGGACGCGGGGGCGAGGTTTGCTCGCCACGATTGTCATAAACAAAAAAAGTACACCTCCCGCAAACAGCGTTTAAAGCGCGTTTTAAGCGTGGTTTTGCCGGGAGATCAAAATGTATCCCCAATGCCCCAAGTGCCGGCTGCGGTCTATCATTGTTGATTTGTACCGCAATGAGGTAAGGAGCGAAGCCGGAACGGCCGCCCGCTTTCAGAAATTTACTCTCAATTCCCCCGACAAACCGGAAAACAAGACGGTCTTAATCAGGCTCCCCCAATCGACCACTTCCGGGGAAGCCGCCGCCGGCTCGCCGGGTTCGCCGGGTTCGCCGCCGGACGGTTCTTTGGGCTTGCCGATATCCGCAAATTTATCCATGCCCCAATAATAGCCCAAAATCTTCCGCAGCCCAAAGTAAACATTGAACCGGTCCCCGATTATTAAGCGCCGGGTCTCTATGGAATAGGCGGAAAAGACAATTCCGGTCCCCGCGAGGTTTATGTTTACAAGTTCTTCCGTCGCTTCGTCGTCACCGTAAAATTTTCTGTGCCTGTAACGGGCGTCCGCCCGCAGCTTCCCGCCGAAGACGTTTCCGGCGCCCGCCGTGAGGCTGTGGCTAAAATATTTTCCCGCTACGCCGACCGACCCGCCCGCGTAACCGATAACCGCCTCCGTGCCGCCGGTTACGTCGTAGAACGCGTAAGGGAAGAGGGTATACTGCTGGTTCGCCGCGGTCAACGCGCCGCCGATGGAAAAAAGCGCGTAGTTTACCCCCGAAACGACATAAAAATCGAACGGCTTTCGCGGCGGCGCGAATGTGTACTTATAGTAAGCGCCCGCGCAATAATTACCCGACTCAAAAAGCAGAGAATCGGTGTTGCCGCGGATATCAAGGCTCATCGCGTCGTACGTAAAACCCGCCTTGTGCTTTTTTTCGTATTCCGCCGACAGGCCGGCATGGATAAACGCGCGGATGTCCGGTTTGCCGTAAAAAGTGTAGAAATCCCCCGGCCCGAAACGCGCTTTCGCGAAGATGAACGACGGCTCTATTTCCACGCCGCGGGCGTCGACACCGAGCGACGCGCCGGCGTAAAATCCGCCGGCCCCGTCGCTTTTGACAACCGCGTCGCCCCACAAAATTTTTGTTTCGGACGCGGATATCAGCCCCGCCGCGACCTTCGGCCTTACAGTTTTGAAATTAAGCCCCGCCGAATAGCCAACGGATGAAATCCCGGTTGAAAGCCATGGCATATCGGAGCCGGTTTTCACGACGCTTAAACCGCTTTCAAAAGAAGCGCCGCGGCTGTACGACGCGCCGCCGCTCCAAAATGTGATTTGGCCGTCGTCGCGGTAGAGCAATATGCCGCCCTGACCGCCGAGGCCAAGGCCGAGACCCGATGGCGAGGCGGCCGCGGCGGATAAAAGAAAGAGGCCCCACAGAAAAACGGGGCCTCCGCGACGGTTGAAGAACTCCGCAAACATTATCCGCCTAACGCTTTTTCGAAAGCGCGAGCGGCCGGTCAAAACGCGACTTCGAAAGCGGCAGACCGTTATACTTCTCATAGAGCACTTTCGCGATGTCCGGCGGGAACTGCGGGCCGTACTCATTGTCAATCTCCACGGGGCTTCCGTCGCCGTTCCTCACGATTCCGGTTATGGTTGACATTCTTAATTTAAACAATATATCGTGGCCGAAAGTCTCCGCTTCCGAGAATTTCTGCCTGTAATTCTCCGGCGTGATTCTTTCGTACTCGGTATCGTAGCCGTCGTAATAATCGCCGCAATACTCCACCCCGTCCCAATAATCAAACCAGCAATCCGTAACATATCTGTCGGTGCGGTACCGGATATAGAATACCGGCTTTCCGCCGTTTTCCGTTTCAAATAAGTTTTGCAGGGAGAAGTAGCCCGGCTGGAAGAACTTGCCCATGTCCACGCCGCCAACGACGCCATGCCCGGCGGAAACAGGCCAGCTGCCATTCTCCGGTTCCTCCTTAATCCAAAATACGCCGCCGTTTTCAACGGCGTCAATAAGTTTGGAAGCGCCGTCGTGAAGCGTGGAGTAAGCGTCTTTTACCACAGTCGTATATAAATCGCTCGACAAAATGTTCGCGTACGATTCGTCAAGCCCGATAATCGCCGCCTTAAAATCCCTCCTGGCCGCGTCCATTTTGCCGACATCCCTCGATTTCAGGAAGTTGTTGTTGAACGGCAGGTCGTTTGCGTTGACGGTTTTTAAGCGTTCAATGAAGTATGCGTCGTCCGCTTTCCAGGCGTTCTTGAGGAAATTCAGGTTCGTGTTCAAGTCGTACGCCGCAATCCACTCCAAACCCGCCTTTATACCGGTCATAAACGATATAACGGCGTTGAGCTCCGCCCAGCCTATCTTGTCGAACTCATCGAACATATCTTCCAAATCGGTAGCCTCGATAAAGGACCTGGCGACGTTTACCCGCTCGCCGGTAGATTTTAACCTGTCGATTCTGGAGCGCGCCTGCTCAAACAAACTGCCGCTGCCGAAAACCGCGGAAATCAACTCGTCCATAAAACGGTTCAGCCCGTCGGTGTTCTTGTCAACGATATTCGCCAGCAAAAGAATCGACCACGTCTCAATACTGGGTATGCCGTCAACCAGCGACCTGTTATACATGGTGTTCGGATCGTTCCCGCCCTTTATCCAACTCGGCGTCACCAAGCCGGGCACATAATTGTCGTACACCTCGTATTTGGGAGCGGCGGTAACGAACCGGTAAGTCATATTACAGCCATAATAAGAACCATCGCATTCATAATTCTCATAATAATACCCAACCCTGTCAACCCCCTCGTACGACCAGTAACTAATGTCATATTCATCAAACCAGCGAACATAGCGGCTGGTTCCTTCGTCCCAGTAGGAATATATTACGTACTTTTCCTGATAGTTACTCATCCAATCGGTGCTGAACAGGGCATTGAGCCGGTTCGGGTAATTCTGGAACCCAAGACGGTTCCTGAGCAAATCCGCGACCCTGGGGTCGACGCTTATCTGCGCGAGTTTTGCCAGCGAGGAGTAAACGATAGCCTCCGCGTTGTTGTTGTCCCTGTTGTACGCTTCCTCATAATAATAAACCGCGTTGTCCCAGTTCCGGTCATTCAAGGCATCGTGGCCCAACCGGACAAGTTCGCTCGAAGTGCCGTTCACCTCCGGTACTTCAACATCGACCGGACCGCACCCGAAAGCCAAGACCCCGGCCAACACCGCGACAAGCGTCGGCAGTATCGCGCTTTTGAAAATAAACCGCCGCATAACCCACCCTCCTTTTGGTTTTAGATATTGTAATGGTAGCCGTCACCAGCCGCCCGTCTCGCACAGATAATCATACCAATATAATACATGGGAACATCGTGTGTCAAAATAAAAAAATAAAAAACGCTTCGCTCAAAAAACATAATCCTGAGCGGACAGGCGTATTCGGTTCGTTTACGCGCTGGAAACAGGCGGGGGACAAATTACGCCGCGTCTCCCCTTATTATCCTGACGGCGTTGAGCACAGCAATAAGCGCCGCCCCCACGTCGGCGAAGACCGCTTCCCACATCGTGGCGACGCCGATAGCGCCCAACGCCAGAAATATCGTCTTGACAAATAAGACAAACGCTATATTTTGCCACACTATTTTCTTTGTAAAACGGGCTATGTCTATGGCCTCGATTAATTTTGACGGCTCGTCGGTCATCAGCACCGCGTCCGCCGCCTCTATGGCCGCGTCCGAGCCCAACGCGCCCATGGCGACGCCGATATCCGCGAGCGCTATGGCCGGAGCGTCGTTGATTCCGTCACCCACAAACGCGAGTTTACCGCCGGCGCGTTTTTGGTCTATCAGTAACTCGACTTTTTCGGATTTATCATGCGGAAGCAAGCCGCCATAAACCTCGTCCACGCCGATTTCGGCCGCTACCGCCGACGCGATACGCGGCTCGTCCCCGGTGAGCATCACAATTCTTCGCACACCCATTGATTTGAGCGCCGAGACTGCGGATTTGCTGTCCGGCTTGACCTCATCGGAAATGGCGATGCCGCCGGCAAACACGCCGTCTACCGCCACGTAAACGACCGTTCCGCCCGCACACGCCTCACCGTCCGTTTGAACGGACACGCCCATCTTCGCCATTAGTTTCGTATTTCCGGCGAGAATAATTTTGCCGTTTACCACGGCGCTTACACCGAGACCGGGCAACTCGCTGTATTCGGTAACAGCGTCTTTGTCAACACCGTTAAAACCGATATTATCGATACCGCCGATACCATTATCATTAATACCGTTAATACTGTCGGCGTTGCCGGCATTATTAATACCGTTGATACCATTAACGCCATTGCCGTACTCACGCATAACAGACAACGCAATCGGATGGTTAGAACGCGCTTCCGCCCGTACCGCCGCCGATAGCACGCCGTCACGCGAAAATCCGTTTGCCGGACGTATCCCGACCACGTTGAAGACGCCCTTAGTCAAAGTTCCCGTCTTGTCAAACACGACCGTATCAAGACGGCTCAAGGCCTCTATACAACCGCCGCCCTTTACCAAAATGCCGCGCCGCGCCGCCTTGCCTATACCGGCGAAAAAACTCATCGGTATGGAGAGAACCAACGCGCACGGACAAGAAACTACAAGAAATATCAGCCCGCGCTTTATCCAGTCCATCCAAACGCCGTTAAAAAACAACGGCGGCAAGACGGCAATCAGCAGCGCGGCGGCCACGACGGAGGGCGTGTAGTACCTCGCGAAGACCGTAATGAAATTTTCCGTTTTGGCCTTTTTGCCCGACGCGCTTTCAACCAGGGCGATAATCTTCGACGCGGTGGACTCCCCGTAAGTTTTCGTGACGGCGACCGTAAGCAAGCCGTTTAAGTTGATACAGCCGGAGAGCACGGCGTCGTTTACCCCCGCCCCCTTAGGCAGCGATTCTCCGGTCAGAGCCGAGGCGTCGAGCGTCGAGGCGCCCTCTATGACCGTGCCGTCCAACGGTATCCTTTCACCCGGCTTGACAACGATTACGTCCCCGACGCCCACGTCGCCGGCCGCTACCTTCACGATATCGCCGCCCCTCTTGAGATTGGCGTAATCCGGCCTGATGTCCATAAGGCGCGATATGGAAGCTTTCGACCTCCTGACGGCCATCGATTGAAAGAGTTCGCCGACGCCGTAAAAGAGCATAACGCCGACCGCCTCGGAGTATTCGCCGATAGCGAAAGCGCCGACCGTCGCCGCGCTCATCAGGAAGTTCTCGTCGAAGAAATCGCCGTGAATGATGTTTTTAAACGCGCGAATGACGACACCGGCGCCTAAAACAATATACGCGACGATAAAAAGGGTTAACGGGGCATACTCCGGGAGAAATGCCGTTTGGAAACGGCTGACTGCCATCGCGGCGGCGAGGATGGCGGCGCCGGCGGAGAGCTTTATGACTTCGCGTTTGGTGCCGTTGCCGTTGCCGTGGTTGTGGTTGTGGTTGTGGTTATCGCGTACATTATTGTTGGCGTTGCAACTGCAGGTTTCTGCGCACATTTTTTGTTACCTCTTTTCGTTTATTTAATGGAATAATTGTTCAATTGTTCAACTGTTCAACTATTAAATAAAGTCAAAACCTTTAAAATCAAAATCTATTTTAAGGGGAGGGGCTACGCCCCTCCCTCGCTCCATAAAATATATCGGCTACGCCGCTATATTTTATTCCGCTACCCACCCCTGCGGGGGGATAAAGCCCCCCCGCAACGCCCCCCGTAAACATGCGCCGCTACCGCGTCGCGAAAACAAAAAAACATACGCCGCTACCGCGTCGCTAAAACAAAAAAATATGCGCCGCTACCGCGTCGCTAAAACAAAATCAATATGCGCCGGTTTCGCGTCGCTAAAACAAATCAATATGCGCCGGCTTCGCGTCGCTAAGACAAAATCAATATCTATTACTCCCTGATATGCTCAAACCCTTTCTCAAATATATCCTTAACGTGACTGTCAGCCAATGAATAGTAGACGGTCTTTCCTTTTTTATCATACTTAACCAAGTTGGCAAGACGCAGCGCCCTTAGTTGGTGGGAGATGGCCGACTTGGTCATGTTCAGCAGGACGGCTATGTCGCAAACGCACATTTGGGCGGCGGATAGCGCCCACAGTATGCGGACCCTGGTGCTGTCCGAGAACATCTTGTAAAGGTCGGCTAAATCGTAAAAATCCTCCTCCCTCGGCATGGCCTTGCGCACACGCTCGACTAATTTGCTGTGAATGACATCACAGTCGCAAATGGGGGCGCTTTTTTTTACAGGCATATAAACGGCCTTCGCTGACGGTTACAGGTTACGTTTCCCGGCAATAATTACCGAATAACGGTTGAACGGTTGCTCAACTGTTATTAATATACGTTACCGGTATACGGCCTGTCAATATTTTTTTTATTTTTTTTGACCATCGGGGATTATGCCTGAAAACCGCAAAAACCGGCTAACCGCCGGTACGCGCAACGTATATTTATAGATATGAACCGGACAGGTACAATCATATCAACGCACAATCGGCGTTCATTCGCCGCAGGAAACAGCAAATCATGGCGACGGAAATAAAATATACCGAATCGGGGCATATATTCATCACCCCATCCGACGACTGCCGTGAAATAGTCGACGCCATACTGGAAACCGATTACAGCGAAGAATTCTGCCTCGCGACGGCCTTTGAACCCGATTTCATCGCCAAATTGATGGAAGCCGGGTTCTTAGTAATGTCCGCCAATATATCGGAAGACGCCCCGTTCTATGTTCTACTGCCCAAACTGCACTATACCAGGTCAGCGCTATTCTATGAAAACCTGCACGTAAAAAGAACCGCCCGCAGATTCCTCAACCGCTACGAATTGAAAGCCGACGCCGACTTTGACGACATCGTCGACCGCTGCGTGAAAAAACACGGCACCGACTGGCTGACCCCGCCGCTGGTAGACTGCGTTAAAAAAATACGCCGAAACGCGAGCGCCAACCACCCATCCGCGGAAACCCTTTCGCCTGTCCCATACGCCTACCCCGCCTCATTCGCCCTCTACCGCGACGGAAAACTCGCCGCCGGCGAATTCGGCGTGGTCTGCGGCAAGGTCTACACGAGCTATTCCGGCTTCTACGAAGAAGACAACGCCGGCACGGTACAACTTGTCAAAACCGTTAAGTATTTGCAAGAAAACGGTTTTTCCTTCTTCGACATGGGTATGCCCCTCAATTATAAAACCGCTTTGGGAGCTACTGATATCGGTCAAGAGGAATTTGTAGGGTTATTCAGGGGGATATAGGCCGCCTCGCCGACGTATCAACGCGATTCTTTCGTCCTGAAAGATTTTTACTCTATTATTGACATATTGAACGCCATAATACTATTTTATTAGGTATTGTCTAAAACAGAACCGTGCCGTGCGGATTTACTTGATGGCGTTGGATTGCCGAACCGCCGAAACGGTCATATTTCTTGAGAGACGGTATCCGGTAGCTTTGTATTGTCCAGTCATAAGGAGGGGAGCGGATGACTCCCGAAACAAAAGCGCGTATAAATGTCGACGATATGCTCACGGAAGCAGGCTACGTCCTGCAAGATTGGAGCAATATTAACCGTACAGCCGCACACGGCGTTGCCGTGCGCGAGGCCTTGACCCACAGCGGTCCCGTAGATTATATGCTGTTCGTGGACGGCGAGCCGGTAGGGGTGGTGGAAGCGAAAGCGGAAGATAAGGGGTCTTCCCTTCTATAGGTGGCGGAACAATCGAAACGCTACGCTAAAAGCGGGTTGAAATATCTGTCAAAAACTCCAAATATCAGATTCACCTATGAAACAACAGGTATCAGGACAAACTTTTGCGACTTTGCCGACGAAAAGTATCGCTCGCGAGAGGTGTTCTCATTCCACCGCCCCGAAACCCTCGCGGAATGGCTCAATGACGGAAGCACGCTGCGGAACAGGCTAAAGGAGTTTCCTTCTTTTGATAAACAGGGATTCAGGGAATGTCAGGCTGTCGCCATCCAAAACCTTGAAGATTCGTTTGCCGACAATAGACCCCGCGCCCTCATTCAAATGGCTACCGGCGCCGGTAAAACGTTCACGGCGATAACCGCCGTATACCGTTTGCTAAAACACGCGAAAGCGAAGCGCGTATTGTTCCTTGTGGACACAAAGAACCTCGGTGAACAGGCGGAAGGCGAATTTATGAACTACAAACCGTCCGACGACGGGCGGCTATTCCCGCAACTCTACAATGTGCGCCGCATTAACTCGTCGTACATACCGACAGACACGAAAGTCTGTATCAGCACGATTCAGCGTATGTACTCAATCTTATGCGGAAAAGAGTTGGATGATTCCGCCGAAGAAATCTCTCCGAACGAGATGAACGAGCAAAATATCACGGGAAAACCGCGCGATGCGGCGTACAACAGGCAATATCCGCCGGAATTTTTTGATTTTATCATCATTGACGAATGCCACCGCTCAATTTACAATGTGTGGCAGCAGGTACTTGATTACTTTGACGCTTTCCTTATCGGCTTAACCGCCACACCGGAGGAACGCACTTTCGGTTTTTTCAACAAAAACATCGTCAGCGAATACACCCACGAACAGGCCGTTTTGGATAATGTCAACGTCGGGCGCGAAGGCACGTATCTGATTGAAACGAAAATCGGGCGCAAGGGCGGCGTAATTTTGAAACAAACGGTAGAGATACGCGAGCGCCTCTCGCGTAAAAAACGCTGGGAACAACTTGACGAAGATTTAAATTATAAGCCGTCACAGCTCGACCGTGAAATCGTGAACCCGTCACAAATCAGATGCGTTATCAAGGCGTTTCGCGATGCCTGGCAGCGTGATATATTTACCGAAAGGGATGAACTGCCAAAAACTCTTGTATTCGCCAAAACCGACAGCCACGCCGACGACATCGTCAAAATTATCCGAGAGGAATTCGGCGAAGGCAACGAGTTTTGTAAAAAAGTAACTTACGGTTCAACGGAAGACCCAAAGAGCCTTTTGACAATGTTTCGCAACGATTTCTATCCGCGCATCGCCGTAACGGTAGACATGATTGCGACAGGCACCGACGTAAAGCCGATTGAGTGCCTTATCTTTATGCGCGACGTAAGGAGCAGAAACTACTTTGAACAGATGCTCGGACGCGCCACAAGAATTCTAAGCGAGGATGACTTGAAAAAAGTGTCTCCGTCGGCAAAACAAAGAAAACTGGGATATGTTGTCATTGACGCGGTCGGCGTTACCAAATCCCAAAAAACAACCTCCCGCCAATTAGAGCGCAAACCGACCGTATCAATAGAAAAGCTTATGAATAAAGTAGCAGTCGGAGCGCATGACGAAGATACGCTGACCACGCTCGCGGGACGGCTCGCGCGCCTTGACAAGGCCATGGCCGCAAAAGACAAAGATAAATTCGCGGAAATATGCGACACCCCGGTAATTACGATAGCCGCTAATATGCTTAATGCCTTTGATGATGACGCAATAGATGAAGCCGCGCAAAAGAAATATGGAACGCCTGTCCCTAACGAAAAATTCCAAAAATACGCCGCTAAAGTCAGTAAGGAAATGGCAGTTGCCGCGTCAGCGCCGTTCAATCGGCCGGAGGTACGCGGGTTCATTGAGAATATCCATAAAACCCTCTTTCAAATAATAGACAACGTGAATATAGACAATCTCACGTTCAGTGGATGGGATACCGACCAGTCCCAAAAAGCCGGCGAAACGATAGATACATTCGCGAGATTCATTGATGATAATAGAGACGTTATTGACGCGCTCGGAATCATATACAATCAAAACTATAAAAACCGCCGGTTGACGCTTGATATGGTGAAAGACCTGTACGCCGCGTTATGTACGGCGAATTTGCCGCCCGAAAAACTATGGGCGGCATACTCCGTGTGCCAGCCGGAAAAGGTACGAGAAAAAAACATCGTTAATAAACTTGCCGACATCGTATCTCTTGTACGTTTTCAATTGGGGCAAACAACCGAACTTACCGCGTTTTCATCTGAGGTAGCGCGGCGCTTCAAATCGTGGACATTTGAGAAACAGAAAGGCACGCTTAAATTCACCGATGAACAGATGGGCTGGCTGCGCATGCTCCGCGACCATATAGCCGCGTCAATGTCGGTCACATCCGAACACCTTGAATTGTCGCCGTTTGACAACAAAGGCGGACTCGGCAAATTTTACGAACTTTTTGACGGCGATTACGAAAACATACTTAACGAAATGAACTACGCGCTGATTGCCGCGTAATCACGGGAGGAATAACACAATGGCGGAATCCAACATCGGCCAAAAGATATGGTCTATGGCGAACGCGCTACGCGACGACGGCATAGGCAAAAGCGACTATCTTGAGCAACTTACCTATTTGCTGTTTGTAAAAATGGCGGACGAATACTCAAAACCTCCGTATAAACGCAATATAGGCATACCCTCCAACTGTACGTGGAACACACTCAAAAACAGGAGCGGTAACGAATTATTTGAACATTACGAACATATCCTTAAAACGCTCGCGAAACAAAAGGGGACGCTTCAGCAAATTTACACCGGAGCGCAAAATAAAATCTCCAACCCGGCGCTGCTCGCGAAAGTTATCGGCATGGTTGACGCCGAGAAATGGTCGTCCATGTCGTCCGACGTAAAGGGCGACATCTACGAAGACCTGCTGGAAAAAATCGCCGCCGATACCAAGAGCGGCGCCGGACAGTATTTTACGCCGCGCGCCCTCATCAACGCTATGGTACGGTGCGTTCAGCCCAAACCCAATAAAACGATAGCCGACCCATGCTGCGGAAGCGGCGGTTTTCTGCTCGCGGCCAAGTCGTTTTTGGAAAAAAATTACACAATGAACGCCGACGAGAAAAAATTCCTTAAATTCAAAATGTTCAAAGGGTGGGAGATTGTCCCAAGCACCTACCGCCTGTGCCTTATGAACCTTTTTCTGCATAACATCAGCGATTTTGAGGGAACGCCGCCAATCGCCATCGCCGATTCCCTTGTAGCCGACCCCGGCGACCGATTCGACTGTATCCTTACAAATCCGCCTTTCGGTAAAAAGTCCTCCATAACGTTTACCAACGAACAGGGCGAACAGGAACAGGAAGACCTGGTCTACAACCGTCAAGACTTTTGGGCGACCACATCCAACAAACAATTAAATTTTGTCCAGCATATCCACACCCTTTTGAAAACGGACGGCACAGCGGCGATTGTCGTGCCTGACAACGTGCTGTTTGAGGGCGGCGCGGGTGAAACCATTCGTAGAAAACTGCTCCAAACAACCGATTTACACACGATTCTACGATTGCCCACAGGCATATTCTACGCGCAGGGCGTAAAAGCCAACGTGATATTCTTCGATAACCGTGCCGCCTCGCCAAAACACCGGACAAAAGAAGTTTGGATTTATGACTATCGCACAAATATCAAGCTCACACTTAAAAAGAACCCGCTCCGTGAAACCGACCTTGACGATTTTGTAAAGTGTTACAACCCGAAAGACCGCAGGCGCCGCAAAGAAACATACGGAGCCGACAACCCGGAAGGCCGCTGGCGCAAGTTCACCTACGATGAAATCATCGCACGCGACAAAACAAGCCTCGACATCACATGGCTCAAATCAGGCGACAACACCGACGACCAAACGCTTGCGGAACTGCTCAACCTCATCAAAGAAAAATCGTCCGCAATCGCCGCGGCCGTTGGCAACCTTGAAACTCTGATAGGCGAGGTGGACGAATGAACACCGACGCGATCCGCAAAAAGATTCTCGACCTCGCAATACACGGCAAACTCGTCCCGCAAGACCCCAACGACAAACCGGCATCGGTGTTGTTGGAGCACGTACGCGCGGAAAAGGAACGATTGATAAAAGAGGGTAAAATTAAACTGGACAAGAATAATTATGATACTTCTTGTGGTGATAAATCGCATTATGGGAAGTTGCCGAGTGGGTGGGCGTTAACCATAATTAGTGACGTATTCATAGTTAATCCACGAAACATGATTGAAGACTCTATCGCTACATCATTCGTGTCTATG